>JAHEZO010000332.1 GCA_023250995.1 Flavobacteriales bacterium
AGAGATCCGGAAAATTTTTAGGTTTGGGCAGAAAAACAATGCTTGCTATTCAACTGATTCTGGCTACGGTAATTTCATCTGCACTGTATTTTACAGGCGGATTGAATAATATTTATATATCCGGACTGGGAAATTTTGTTATCAACAGCTGGTATATACCAATGGCAGTTTTTGTGATAGTTTCCTTTTCCAATGCTTATAACATTTCAGACGGATTGGACGGTTTATCTGCAGGCCTGTTGCTTATCTGTCTATTTGCTTTTTTAGCTCTTACTTCCCGGTCTTTGGATTTGACATTAGCCTCCTTTGTGGGGATTTGGATTGGAGCTTTGTTTTCCTTTCTCTACTTTAATATCTGGCCGGCAAGGATTTTTTTGGGGGATGCCGGATCATTGGCTTTTGGCGCAACTTTGGCAGTGGTCGGACTTCTGACCGGTAGAATTTTGGCTCTGGCTATTATCGGAGGCATGTTTGTTGTTATAGCTTTTTCGTCCCTGATTCAGATCCTTTCCAAGAAATTTTTCCATAAAAAAATATTACCAATATCCCCTATCCATATGTATTTTAAATACATGGGTTGGGAAGAGCCGAAAATCGTTACCAGATTTTGGTTGGCACAGGGACTATTTGCCATATTCGGTTTGTGGATAGCCCTACTTTCACGATGAAGAAAATTAAATCTTCACTCCAGCATCAAAGAACGGGAGTTGATACATCTTTACTAATTACCGTCATTGTTTTGATGATTTTTGGTGTTGTTATGGTTTATGATGCCTCTGTTGTACAGGGACTGAATGATTTTAAAGACAGCTCTTATTATATAAGACAGCAGTTAATTTGGGCAGCAGCAGGATCTTTGTCCATGTTCTTTTTTTCCCGGTTTGATTATAGAAAATTCCGTAAATACTCCCTGCCGGCGATACTGGCTTCCTTCATTCTTCTCTTAGCGGTTTTTATTCCCGGTTTTGGGATATCAGGAGGCGGTGCTCACAGATGGTTAAAACTGGGTTTTATAACTGTTCAGCCGGCGGAGATAATAAAATTAACAGGAGTTATCTTTCTGGCTTCAATTTTTGAAAAAAGAGCCAGGTTGCTGCCTTTTTTAATTCTGGTTGCAGGAGTAACTTTGGTTACGGCTGTTTTGCAAAGGGATTTAGGTTCAACTATTGTTTTTGTGGCAATAGCTACGCTTTTATACTTTGCTGCAGGCGCTCCCATCCGGCATTTTTTATTAAGTTTGCCTTTTGCAGTAGCAGCAATATGGGCCTTAATTTCTACATCGGGATATAGAAGTAAAAGGATATTGGCTTTTTTAGATCCCTTTTCCGACCCGAAAGGTTTTTCTTACCACATCTCACAAGTTTTAATAGCCTTAGGCTCGGGGGGATTGTTTGGTTTAGGTTTAGGGCACTCCCGTCAAAAATTTGAATACATACCCGAGGTTTCAACAGACTCTATTTTTGGAATCATCGGAGAGGAATTGGGATTTGCAGGATCCATTTTTTTAATTGGTTTATTTGTTTTCTTAATTCTCAGAGGACTTAAAATAGCGCAAAATTGTGAAGACAATTTCGGTAGAATTTTGGCATTGGGATTAACTTGCTGGTTAGGGACTCAGGTGGTGATTAATTTATCGTCCATGACGTCTCTTTTGCCCTTAACAGGAGTTCCTTTACCTTTTATTTCATATGGAGGCTCTGCACTTGTTGCAAATTTAACAGCCATGGGGATTTTACTTAATATTTCAAAACAAAATACATGAGAATACTTTTGACAGGGGCTCATTTTACTCCGGCTGTTGCCGTAATTGAAGAGTTTAAGAAAAAGCCAAATATTGATATAGTCTATGTTGGAAGAAAAACTACCTTAGAGGGGGATGCAACAAAATCCGTTGAATCCAATGTTTTGCCCTTATTGGGGGTGAAGTTTATTCCAATTATAACCGGCAGATTACAAAGATCATTTACCATTTACACTATTCCTTCACTCCTTAAAATCCCAATCGGATTTATGCAGGCTTTTTGGATTATTTTATTTTCCCGGCCTGATGTAATTTTATCCTTTGGTGGATATGTAGGGGTACCGGTAGTTTTTGCAGGCTGGCTTTTTTCTATCCCGATTATCATTCATGAGCAGACTTTAGTCTCGGGACTGGCAAATAAAATTAGTTCCTTTTTTGCAGATAAAATTGCTTTATCTTTTGATGAA
>JAHEZO010000051.1 GCA_023250995.1 Flavobacteriales bacterium
GGAACTAACTATTATTATCGCATTAGAGCTTACAACGGTTGCACCACCAGTGGGAACTCAGGGGTAATTGGCCCCTATGCCACCACATCAGCCCCATCAATTACCTCTGCCACCGCAACCGCAAGCCCTATTTGTGCCAATGCAACCACCTCAGTAACCGCAAACGGAGTTGGAGGGGCAGGAGCAACCCTAACCTGGTGGACGGGAGCAGGAGGAACAGGATCAAACCTGGGCTCTTCAAATCCGCTTACAAGCAGACCCCCGGGAACTTATTATGCCCGAGTTACAGGAACCTGCCCTCCTGCGGCTGAGGCAAGCGTAACAGTTGGTTCAACGGCCATTCCGGCCATAACATCAGCCACAGCAACTGCAAGTCCGATATGTGCAAACGCAACCACTTCTGTAACTGCCAATGGAGTGGCAGGGGGAGGATCAACCTTAACCTGGTGGACGGGAGCAGGAGGAACAGGATCAAACCTGGGCTCTTCAAATCCGCTTACAAGCAGACCCCCGGGAACTTATTACGCCAGGGTAACCGGAACATGCACTCCCGCAGTTGAGGCAAGTGTTACGGTTGGTTCAACGGCCATACCGGCAATAACATCGGCCACTGCAACCGCCAGTCCGATATGTGCGAATGCCACAACTTCTGTTACCGCAAATGGTGTGGCAGGGGGAGGAGCAACCTTAACCTGGTGGACGGGAGTAGGGGGAACAGGATCAAATCTTGGGTCTTCAAACCCTTTAACTGGGCAGTCGCCCGGAACCTATTATGCAAGAGTAACCGGAACTTGCACTCCCGCAGTTGAGGCAAGTGTTACGGTTGGTTCAACCGCCATACCCGCAATTACATCAGCCACGGCAACCGCAAATCCGATATGTGCAAATGCCACAACTTCTGTTACCGCCAATGTAGTTGTGGGAGCGGGAGCAACCCTAACCTGGTGGACGGGAGCAGGAGGAACAGGATCAAATCTTGGGTCTTCAAACCCCTTAACAGGGCAGTCCCCAGGAACCTATTATGCAAGAGTAACCGGAACATGCACGCCCGCGGTTGAGGCAAGTGTAACTATCACAACAAGTTCCCCCTCCACCACCGGTTTATCCGCCAACGATTATGTTTGGTCAGCGGTTTCGAGCGGAACCTGGGATGGAACAGCAAATAACTGGTTTCAGTATAACGGCTCCGCTTTTTCGGTTCCCGGGGCAGCACCCAATGCTTCAAATGCAAATATTTTTTTCAGGCCATTCGGTGGCTGTGTATCAACTGTCTCATTAAGTTCATCCATGGCCAGCAATAACCTTACAGTTGAATCGGGAATGACTTTAAATATTTCAGGCACCAATACTCTTGCAGTAAATGGCAATCTGGCAATTGCCGGTACTCTTGCCGTTACCTCCGGTAATCCTACTGTTTCGGTAAGCAGAGATTTAACCATTACAGGAACTTTTACTCCCGGAGCAGGGACAGTTTTGCTCAATGGACCCTCTTCGCAAGAGATTAGAGCGGGTGGAAGTAATTTTAATAATCTCACTATTTCAAATACCACTTCAGGTTCAACGGATATAAATATCAGTCAGCCATTATCCGTTTCGGGCCTGGCTTCATTTAATAATGGCATTGTTTATTTTACAGGAACCGGAAGTCTCGATTTTTCCGCTGGATCCAGTTCCAACGGAGGTTCTGCTTCCAGTTTTGTAAACGGCCTTGTATCAAAAAACGGAACAGATGGTTTTATTTTTCCTGTTGGTGAAATATCGGGGTTAAATGAAATTTGGGCACCCATTGAAATTGCAGCTCCAGCATCTTCTTCATTAATCACAGCTGATTATAATTTCTCGGCTCCTGGAGTTGGCACCTCTACGTTATGTGATGCAAGCAATCATCAGGTAAGCTCCATTGAACATTGGCTCATGACATCCACAGCCTCCTATCCTGCCATTACGCTTTACTGGAAAAATGCTTCCCGAAGCGGAATAAATTCAGCATCCGATCTTGTTGTTGCTCATTGGGAAAACTGCGGAGGAACTCCAAAATGGGTTTACAAAACAAGCACCGGAGGAACCGGTAATGAAACCGGATCGGTTACCAGTGATTTGGCTTTTCCCTCTTATAGTCCCATTACGTTTGGAACAAGAACTCAATCCAATCCACTGCCAATGGAGCTAATCAGTTTTGAAGCGAAATGTGTAAATAATAAAATAAAAGTTTTGTGGAGTACGGCTTCAGAAACCAATAATGATTATTTTTCTCTATTGGCTTCCCCATTTTTTTCCAAAGAGGAAAAATTGGATTGGAATCCGGTTGGTACCATTAATGGAAATGCAAACTCATCTTCACTTAGAAGTTACGAAATTTATCCAACTTTTCTTCCGCCATCCGAAACAGGTTGGGCATTCCGGTTAAAACAAACCGACATCAATGGCCATTCTGCATTTTCCGGAATCATATATACAAATTGCGGCAACTCAATTATTGAATCAATTAATATTTTTCCTAATCCGGCTTCGGGAAATCTGAATTGCCAAATATTTTCGAGAGAAAAAACAAATGTAGAAATTTCAATATCCGATGTTTCAGGAAGGTCAGTAATAATGAAAAAGAAAATTATTGAAATTGGTGAAAACAAATTTATTATTGATGTTTTAAAATTAGTTCCCGGGTCTTATTATTTTAGGTTGGCTGCAACGGATAGGGATTTCAAAGAATGTAAAATGTTTTTGGTTAAGTAAACCCGAACGCAATAAGGAAACATAAAGTCCAAAATTTTTTGAAGATTAAAGATAAAGTTAAGTTTAGGACAAACGCGTTAAAATTTATTTAAATTTGCTCCGCAAAAAAATTTATTTATGGCAATTTCAGCAGGTCAAAAAGCTCCCGACTTCATTTTGTTTGATTCAGATAAAAAATCCCACCGCCTTTCCGACAGCCTTGGTAAAAATATAGTATTGCTTTTTTTTCCTGCAGCTTTTACAGGGGTGTGCACTAAAGAAATGTGCCAAACAAGGGATGAACTTTCTTTTTATACAGATTTGAATGCTGAAGTCTTTGGAATTTCGGTTGATTTGCCCTTTGCTTTAGGAAAATTTAAAGAGGTGAATAATTTAAATTTTTCATTGCTTTCCGATTTTAATAAAGAGGTGATTACCGCTTATGGGGTTAAATTTGATGAATGGATTTTAGGGTTAAAAGGAGTAGCAAAACGCTCTGTTTTTGTTATTGATAAATCGGGGATGGTTCGCTTTGCTCAGGTTCTTGAAAATGCCGGTGATTATCCCGATTTAGAGGCCGTAAAAAAATCCTTATCGGAAATTTAAATTTTAAAAAACCATTATGAAAGCAACATTTCTCCTCTTAGTCTCCTCAGTTTTCCTGGTGTTTAATCTTTTTTCGCAGGAGGGGATAAAAACCGGCATGAGTACTAATAGCCCAACCGGTGAAAATAAAATTGGTGGCCATTTCGGTTTGGTTCAATATTTTTATAAATCATCCAGCGGGAAAAATGAAGTAATAGGAAAAGATTTTTATGAAGTAGGGTTTCCGGCCGGAATTACCATTAAAAGGGAAGATCTTTGTTTCGACATTGAAATGGTTCCTTTCATTGATAAAAAAAGCAATGTAAGTTTTCTTTTTCACCCCGGAGTACTTTTTCCTTTAGGAAACGAATTTAATTTTGGAACAAGGGCTGCTTTTGATATTGGTAAAAACCAATATGGTTTTACTCCGTTGCTAAGCAAATTTTTCAAATGCAAAAATGGACAGACCACTTTCCTTGAATTTGATTTTCCGGTCAGGTTTTCGGCCAATGGCCCAATGACAAATGTGGTTGGGTTACATTTGGGTGTGCAGTTTTAATTCCATATTTTTCTGTTCCGGAAATTTTTTTCGTTTTCTTTCCTATATTATCGAGTAAAATCTGGTTTTATTTTTAGACCCCGTTTTATACGTTATCAACATACGGCTGAGGATAAAAAATATTCTCTTTTTTATTATTCCAAAAACATTATTTAATATTGCAACTTTATATTAAAAATCAAACCAATATAACAATGAAAAATACACTCATCAAAGGAATTGCATTTATTTCGGTAATCTCGGTTTTTATCCTTGCCTGTAACCCGTTAAAAAAAATGGCAAAAAGGTATCCCGAAGTAAAGTACGAAGTTAACCCCCCGGTTTTAACTCTGAAAGGCGATAGTGTTGAGTTTAGTATTAGCGGAAAAATTCCAACAAATTATTTTCACAAAAAAGTTTTTGTTGATTTTGTACCATCAATCATTTACCCTGTTGATGGCGGTAGCCCAAAAGATCAAAAAACTGTTACGCTCAGGGGAGAAGCGACAGACGGAGATGGAAATAAAGTGGAATTTGCAAAGGGTGGAAGTTTTTCCGAAAAATATAAGATGGCTTATGAAAAATCCATGGAAACCGCAGCCTTAAAAGTAAAAGCTACGGGAAGGTTTAAAACAAAATCAAAAGAACTGACCATTGATACCGTAATTGGGCCCGGAACAATTATTACCCAGTTAATGGTGAAGGGTGACGACAGGCCAATTCTGGCAAAAGATAATTTTGTAAAAACCATCCCTATTTCTTATTCCTCCGAAATTAATTTCATGGTTAATTCTTCTGCGGTTCAACCAAAGGAATTATCGGATATGGATATGAAAAATTTATTCAATTCCCTTAAAATGGCCGACTCTGCCGGAGTTACCATTACCGGTGTTATGGTATTTGCTTATGCCTCGCCTGACGGAGAGTTGAGTTTAAATGAAAACCTTGCCAATGACAGGGCTAAAACCGGATCCAACGCTGTTGCTGATATTTTTAAAAAACTAAAAAAGGATGATCTTGCAAAAAACACATCCATGTATTCAATGCAGGGAAAAGGGGAAGATTGGGATGGCTTCAAAAAACTTATGCAGGCGGCAGATATTAAAGACAAGGATTTAATCATCCGTATTCTTGAAATGTACAGCGACCCTCAGAAACGGGAACAGGAAATAAAAAATCTTGCCAAAACATACCTTGAAGTAGCCGATAAAATTCTTCCCAAACTGAGAAGGTCGCAGATTACCGTAAATGGGGAGAAAAAATCCCGCAGTGATGAACAAATTAAACAAACATTTACAAGCGCTCCAGATTCACTCTCTGTGGAGGAATTAATTTATGGCGCAACCCTTACCAATGATTTAAATGAAAAAATGAAATACTACCAGCAGGCCGCCAAAATGTACCCCAGCGATTGGAGAACCAACAATAATGTTGCATATTGTTATCTCATGCAAAATAAATTAAGCGAGGCAAAAGGAGCTCTTGAAAAGGCCGGTTCAAATCAGGCCGTGGTAAACAACAACATGGGAGTAGTTACACGTTTAATGGGTAACAGGGCAAAGGCAGAAGAGCTGTATTCCTCCGCTTCTTCAGCAGGGAGTGATGTAAATTATAACCTGGGCATTATTAAAATTCAAAAAGGAGATTATGAAAGTGCAGTGAGCAATTTTGGCGATAATAAAACTTTTAATGTGGCTCTGGCTCAGCTTCTCAGCGGTAATGCCGACAATGCCCTTTCAACCATTGATGCCTCAATGGATAAAAACTCTGCCGAAGGATATTATTTAAAAGCAATTATTGGAGCTAGAAAAAAGAATGCCGAAATGCTTGCAAATAATTTAAAAAGCGCCATTAGCAAAGAACCCTCTTTCCGAGAAAAGGCAAAAAAAGATGCTGAATTTTTCAAATTCAGAGAGGATGCTACTTTTAAATCGGCTATTCAATAGTTTAACCTGGTTCTCATGGCAAAATTTTTTAATTATTTTATTGTTTCGGCTGTTTTTATTACCATTGTTTCTTTGAGCATTTCTTGTAAAAAGTGTTCAACCTGCACCTATGATGATAAGGTTTTAGGGGTTGACTCAAGTGAATTTTGCGGAAGAGGAAATACCTACAAAAATCAAGTGGAACAACACGAAAAAAATGGTTGGAAGTGTTTTGAAAAATAATTCAGATTAATATTTAGGATGGAAACCCCCGGAGAAAAAAATTTTCGGGGGTTTTTATTTTTTTGTTTTTTGAAAAATTTCCCATAAAACAATTCCCGCACAAACAGAAATGTTAAGGGAATGTTTGGTTCCAAACTGTGGAACTTCAAGGCAATAGTCAGAAGCATCCACAACTTCCTGGGAAATACCATTTACTTCATTGCCAAAAACAATGGCAAGTGGAATTTCTTTTTGGGGGATAAAACTATTAAGCGGGATGGAATTAAGGGTTTGCTCTACCGATACAATCTTGTACCCCGAATTTTTTAATTCACCCAGGGCCATAAGGATGTTTGGAAAATATTTCCAATCAACGGTTTCATTTGCACCCAGTGCGGTTTTTTGAATTTCCCTGTTGGGAGGAAAAGGACAGAATCCACATAAATAAATTCCCTTTATCAGAAAAGCATCAGCCGTTCTGAAAACCGAACCAACATTATAGGCACTCCTGATGTTATCCAAAACAATAATAACCGGAATCTTGGGAAACACTTTAAATTCATTTGTTGATAGGCGATTAAGCTCCTCGTTTCTGAGTTTTCGGTTCATTTTTTTAATTGATTTTCCCTTTATGTTTTCAATTAAATTATTTGCTGGTATATCCAAATAATCTATATTTGCCTTCCAAAAAAAATTTGGGAGCATAGCTCAGCTGGTTCAGAGCATCTGCCTTACAAGCAGAGGGTCCTTGGTTCGAATCCATGTGCTCCCACCCCTAAGGCATATTGCAAAAAAAAGCAATGTGCCTTTTTTATAAAACCCCGGCTACAACAAAAGTACTCCCGCCAATAAAAATCAAATCTTCTTTTTTGGCATTTTTTATGGCAGCCCGGTAAGCAAGTTTTACTGAAGTAAAGCTTTCACCTGATAATTTAAACCCCGCGGCTTTTAGTTTTAATTCCTCCGCATTCAAACCTCTTGGAATATCAGGTTTGCAAAAATAATATACTGCATGCTGTGGAAGTAGTTCAAGTATTCCCGCATGATCTTTATCATTCACCATACCCAGTACGAAATGGATAGTATTATGAGGGGTGTTTTCCAATTGTTTTACCACCTCCCTTATTCCTCCTTTATTGTGGACCACATCACAAATGGTTAAGGGAGATTTTGAGAGGGTTTGCCATCTGCCCTTTAAGCCTGTATTTTCAATCACCTTTGAAATTCCTGAACTGATGCTTTTTCTCGAAATGTTCATTCCTGAAAGTTTTAAAACTTTTATTGTTTGCAAAACTGTTTTAAGATTTTTTTTCTGATAACTTCCTTTTAACGGAATTATCCTTTCCAAATTTTTTGCGCTGGATAATTCATCGGCAAAAAATATTTTTGAATTATTTTGTTTAGAGGCACTTAAAAAAACATGCTTAATTTCTTTTTGAGTTTCTCCAATAACAACGGGAATTTGTTTTTTGATAATCCCCGCCTTCTCTTTAGCTATTTCGGCCAAAGTATTGCCTAAAAATTGCTGATGGTCGAAACTGATGTTTGTAATTACCGAAACCATTGGGCGGATAATATTTGTTGAATCAAGTCTTCCTCCAAGACCAGTTTCGATTACAGCGACATCAACTTTTTTTTTGGAAAAAAAATCAAAAGCAAGGGCTGTGGTCATTTCAAAGAAAGAAGGCCGGATGTTTTGAAAATCATCTTTCATTTTACTTACAAAATCAGTTACTTCTGATTTGGGAATCATTTTGCCGTTTATTCTTATTCTTTCTCTGAAATCCTTAAGGTGGGGAGATGTAAAAAGTCCGGTTTTATACCCGCATTCCTGCAAAACCGAGGCAAGCATATGGGAGGTGGAACCTTTCCCATTGGTTCCGGCAACATGAATGGAACTGAAATTATTTTGAGGATTTCCGAGTAATTTGCACAGGGAGATAATATTTTTTAAATCTGCCTTATATGCAGGGCCGCCTATGCGATGGAACATGGGAAGGCAGTTGAAAAGATATTTGATGGTTTTGGGATAGGTCAAATCTTTATTCAAGAATAAAAACAAAGGTTACGGTTCCCTTTTGTTCTTCCGGGGTATATGGGTTATCGCTAGGGCTGAATTTTATTTTAGAAGATTCCAGTTCCAGCTTCCTCCACAAGGCTGCATCCTGAGTGTAAGTGGTTCCTTTCCCCCCAGCTTTTGCCCTGATTACTTTTCCTTCTCTGTCTATTACAAGGTCTACCACAACCTTTCCTTCATCCTGAGATTTTTCTTTAACCTCGGGTTTGCTGAGCATTTTCCTGCCTTTCATATTAAATGAAAAACCATCTCCCCCCATTCCACCGGTGTGCGAAGTGGCCTCTTTGGATCCGTTCGGGTCGCCTTGATCGCCAGTTTTGCCGGTTTCCCCTTCCCCTGCTTTTGTTTTATTCCTGTTTTTAAATTTATTCAGGGCCTGTGATAGTTCCTCGCTGACTTTTGGCTGAACTTCTTCCACAGGTTTTTTTTCATTTTTTTCGGTTTTATTCACCGAAATTGTTTCCTTTTGTTCCTGTGTTGTTACCTCTTCTCCGGCAACTGATTTTTCTGTTTCAGATGTTTCACTTTTATGGTTTTCCTCAACAGCCATAGAAGATTCTCCGCTTTCCTCGGGCTGAATTTCTCCCATGCCCTCACTGCTGGTTCCGAAATTTATCATTATGCCTTGCTCGGGAATAGGGTACTGATAGGTAAGGCCGAAATACATAAACAACAAAAGGAGCAGTAAATGGAATAACAAGGTTCCAATCAATCCCGCCCTTTTATTTTTGTTTAGTATTATTTCCATAAAATTATCCGATAATATATCTTAATGACTGAAGTTACGCAAAAACATTAATTTCCAAAATGCAAGTATCAAAATACAAATAATATTCAATATCAAAAATTCAATTATCAAACCGTCTGCTGACTTGATTTTTAGATTATTGTCGGAAAAATCTTCTTTAGCGGTTTAGAATTTTCTTTATTGGTCATTGGAATTTATTTGCAATTTGATACTTGTAATTTGAATTAGGGATGTGCTTAACATCAGTTAATGATTCAAAAAGAAAATTATTTCCATAATTCCCGGCACCATTTTCAGGATTTATTTTGCCTTGGTGGCAAGAACCATTTCATAACCATTCCTGTTGGCGATATCCATAATTTTAACTGCATGCTCCACAGGGACGGTTCGATCAACATGCAAAATAATACCTGGTTTGTCTATGCCTGATAATTGTGCTTTTAAAACCGGCTCAATGTTAATCTCCTCTACCTGCTGTTTATTTATATAAAATTTAATATCACTGGTAATTGATACTGAAATACTTTTTTTTGAAGCTGTTTTTGCCGAACTGGTAGGAAGCAAAACTTTTAAAGCATTCGGGCTTATTAAGGTAGAAGTGAGTATGAAAAAAATCAGAAGAAGGAAAATAATGTCGGTCATGGAGGCTACGCTGAACTCCACACTTACTTTATTTCTAGATTTAATGGCCATGTTGTTTCAGATTAATTACTGAAGTTATGCAAAAATAGTTTCTGTCCACTCCCGTCTCCCGACTTCCGACTTCCGACTTCTGTCTTCTGTCTTCCTACTTCCGACTCCCGACTCCCGACTCCCGACTCCCGTCTCCCGTCTCCCGTCTCCCGACTTCCGACTTCTGTCTTCCGTCCTCCTACTTCCTACTTCCGACTTCTGACTTCTAACAATTGATAATTCCAAACTAAGCCGGTTCGTGCAGAATATCAATAAACTCAATAATAGTAGCTTCCATTTTATTAATAATTTTCTGAACTTTAGAAACCAAAAGATTATATCCGATATAAGCCGGAATTCCAATGCATAATCCGGCCACAGTTGTAATAAGCGCCTGATAAATTCCACCCGATAGTTGTGAAATTTCAACACTGTTGCCGGCAGAATACATGGCATGGAATGTTTCTATCATTCCGGTAACTGTTCCCAAAAAACCAATCATTGGGGCTGCACCGGCAATTGTTGCAAGAACCGTAAAGCCCTTTTCTAATTTATACACCTCGAGTTTCCCTACATTTTCAATGGCGGCACTTATATCGTTTAATGGCTTTCCAATCCTCAATATTCCTTTTTCAATCATTCGGGCATAAGGGGTGTCGGTTGAAACACAAAGTGATTTTGCGGCATCAATTTTTCCGGTTGATATAAAATCTTTTATCTGACTCATAAAATTTAAATCCTCCTTGGCGGCTTTCCGAAGGGCAAAAATCCTTTCGATTAAAACATAAATTGCCGCAAGTGATAAAAAATACAATGGGTACATAAGTGGTCCACCGCTCTTAAGCAACTCAAACAAGGTTAAGGTTTCGGTTTGAACCTCCGGCTCCGCCAAATTGTTTACCAAAGTTGAAGCAGCCTTCAGGGTGTCGGGGGAAGTAATGGTTTGCAATAAAATTGAATAGAGCATATTTGAAATTTTTAATTTAACTCATCTTGTTAAAAGAAATTGTAATTTGCAATAGTAAGATAAAGGCAGTTTTGAAATTATTGAAGGAAATTAAGATTTGAATATTGGGTTGTTAATTAAATTAAGTTTTTTGCTTTTGTTCCAGGGTGAGGTAGTATATTGAAAGGAACAAACAGGGTAAAATAATTTTGTTCTGCAGATGAGCTTTTAACCCGGCTTAATGTCAGTCAGAAAATTTCTTTCTAAATTTTTTTAAATATTTATTTTGCCACAAAAACACAAAACAAATAATAAAAAATAATTAATTAGATTTGTTCTTCTTCAATTTAATTCCCCAAACATGATTCCATCTCCTATCCTTCAAAAAAGAAGTAAAAAAATTTGCATCTTTTTATTTTTTGGCTTAAACATTTTTTTTTCAGAAGTCAGTATGGCCCAATGGCAGCAAACAAGCGGTCCGGGTGCGGGAAATGTAAAAGCTGTATTAATTGATGGCAATAATTATTATGCAGGAGCAGTTGGTAAAGGGGTGTATTTTTCTTCAGATAACTGCAACTCCTGGGTGTTAAAAAACAATGGCCTTGGGTCAACTAATATTTTTGCGTTTGCCCAAATCGGATCAAATATTTTTGTTGGTACCACCAATGGAGTTTATGTATCAGCTGATAATGCCAACAACTGGACCGGAGCGAGCAATGGGATAACGAGTTTGTATATTACTTGCCTTTATGCCAGTGGCCCCGACATTTATGCCGGAACAAATGATGGAAATTTGTTTTATTCGGCAAATAATGGCCAGGCATGGTCTTCCATCGGGACTGGATTGGCAGGAGGAAAAGTGAATAGTGTGGTAAAAAAAGATTCAATCCTTTTTGCTGCCACTGATAGTTATTTGAAAAAATCAACAAACAATGGCCAGAGCTGGACCGATTGCGTTTTCACTACAATTTTGCCCTTTAACTCGCTTGCTTCGGATGGGATAAATATCTATGTGGCTACAGGAAGCAGTGTTTATAAATCTTCTGATAACGGAAATTCCTGGGCTGCCCCGAGTTCATCTGCAGGGACCACTGATTTTATTTTGTTTTCAGGAGCTGCCCTTTTCAAGTGTGGATATGGGGGTTTAACCTATTCCACTGATTCTGGAAGTAGTTATACTTCTTTAAATTATACCATTGGTGGTTGCGGCAAATTTGCGGTTAACGGAAATAATATTTTAGTAAGCTCTTCCACTTTTGGCATTGGGTTCTCATCCGATTTTGGTGCCAATTGGGCAATTTCAAACGGGGGTATGGTAAACTCAACTGTTTCCTCTTTAATTTCTGTAGATTCAATTTTCCTTGCCGGAACAAAAAATTTGGGGGTTTATTCCACGGCAAATAACGGAGCCAATTGGCTCTCTTCCAATTCAGGTTTTGGAGTGAGTACCAATTTTGGTGGGTTTGCCAAAACCGGAACCCATATTTTTGCGGTAAATGATTTTTGGGTTTATGGTTCAACAAATAACGGGGCCTCCTGGATAAATCTTTTGTCCTCTTCGGGAGGGTCATATTATAGCGTTGCGGCAGTTGATTCCACCATATATGCAGGCTATAGTTCAATCGTAAGAATTTCCAAAGATAACGGGGTTACATGGAATCAACCCACCAACTCCGGTTTTCCATCCTTTGGTCCGGCCATTGTTTCAATTGCGTTGGTTGATACCATTGCCTTTGCCTGTCAGAAATCCGGAACATATCCCGGGGTTTATAAATATAACGGAATTAATTACTGGGATCAGTGCAACACAGGATTAACTGATACGATTGTTAATTGCCTCGCATCTTCCGGGAATTATCTTTATGCCGGAACGCAGTCGGGGGGATTTTTTTTTTCCACTAACTATGGTGCTTCCTGGACTGCCTCCAACAGCGGACTTTTGAGTCAGACAGTACTTTCGCTTTTTGCCAGCGGAAATAATGTTTTCGCTTCCACTTCCTCCGGAGTTTGTTATTCAAATAATAATGGCAGCACATGGAATTCAATAACCACGGGCTTATCTGGTGTCACCGTTGGATGTTTTGCATTATCCCCTTCCCAACTCATGGCAGGAAGTACCAATGGAAAGGGAGTTTGGAAATATCCACTCACCGATTTTACTTCTACTTCAACAAATGCCTGCACAGGCGATACAGTTCAGTTTTCGGGAATGTCCTTTGCCGGTGGAATGGGCTCATGGATTTGGACCTTCCCCGGAGGCACACCAGCAACATCTACCCTCCAAAATCCTAAAGTAGTATTCAACAGTCCCGGAACCTATTCTGTTTCTCTAACAGCTCCCAATACCATCGGCACCGGCACTTCAATAACAAAAAATAACTATATCAACATTCAATCATCCGTGGTTGTTCCCGCCTGCATCCCTGTTTCTACTCTTCAGAACTGGCCCGATGGAATTCTCAACGTAACCTTTAACACAATTAATAAAACAACTCAAAATGCAAATCTTGACGGGGGCTATAAAAATTTTTCCTGCACCGAAATAACTACTCTTGCACCGGGAAATTCATATCCAATTTCTGTTACACTCAATTCATTCGGAAGTTATCAGAATTTACGAGTATATATTGACTTTGATAATGACGGAATATTAAACTCCACAAATGAACTTGTTTTTTCTAAAAACAGTGTACTTGGAGTTCAGACCGGAACAATAAATATCCCTTCAAATGTTGTAAAATATACGGTTTTGAGAATGAGGGTTCTCTCCAATACATCGGCCATTGCAAGTTCCTGCACCAATCCGAATGTTGGCCAGGCCGAAGATTACGGAGTTTATATTGACCCTTGCCCATTTATGGCAGCCACCAGTACCAAAACAGATGTAACATGTTACAATGGCAATGATGGGTCAGCAACAATTATCCCCACAGGAGGAACAACTCCTTATGTTTATCAATGGAACATCGGACAAACCACTCCCACTGTTACAGGATTATCTTCAGGAAACTATACAGTAACAGTTACCGATGTAAATGGTTGCATTGAAAATTCGGGAATAACAATTACACAACCCGATTCAATTTCAATTGCCTCATCACATCAAAATGTTTGTGGGCCGGGCAATAATAATGGCTCAGTCACATTAAGTATTTTTCAGGGAACAGCACCATTTACTTTTTTATGGAATACAAATCCGCCTCAAACGGGTTCATCAGCCACCGGTTTAGAAGCAGGGGAATATTTTGCCACCGTTACCGATGCCAATGGTTGCACCTCGGTTTCCGAAACAGATACCATTGAGGAATACCCGATTCCTGTTGCACCGGTTATTTCGGCTTCGGGGCCGGTAACGCAATGTGATGGAAATTCAATTTCACTTAATTCAACCAGCGGAGATTTTTATCTCTGGAACAACGGGGATTCCTTGCAAAACATTCTTGTTTTTTCCAGCGGTTCTTTTACAGTTACCGTAACCTACACAAATAATTGTTCTAACAGTTCAGCTCCGTTTTTCGTTAATTTTTATCCGGCATATCAGATAAACCAAACAAAAAAAATATGTAATGGCGACAGCATTTTTTTGCAGGGAAATTATCAATTTTCGGGAGGAACTTATTATGATTCACTTTTATCGGTTAATGGATGTGATAGTATCCTCGAAACACTTCTGGAGGTAAATCCTGTGCCCGATATTTCAATTGTTTCCACTCCCGATTCGGGAAGTGCCAATGGTACCGCTTCGGCAAATGTTTTGGGAGGAACTGCCCCTTTCCAGTTTAACTGGAACAACGGAGAAACAAATCAAATGATTGATTCGCTTTCCCAGGGGATTTATTTTGTTACGGTAACCGACAATAACGGTTGTGAGGGTTTTGATTCGGTTCAGGTTTTTTTGTTCACAGGAATTTCACAAAACGCTTCTCATGAAAACGGATTTTACCTTTTCCCTAACCCGAACGATGGAAACTTTTCAATTCAAATAAACCGGAATGAAATGGGAAGAAGCGGAGAAATTAAAATTTTTAATTTACTCGGGGAAGTTGAATATTCCAATTCAAATATAGGGAACCCGTCTGACCGAATTTCAATTTCACTTTTACCGGGAATTTATTTCATCAAACTATTTACCGGGGGAGAGGTTTGGGTGAGTAAGTTTTCGGTGATAAAGTGATTAATAATTTACCAATTCCAGTTTGAGATTGGGTTCTTTTTGCTTTATGTGTCAGGACATGGAAAAGCGAGGGCAGGGAAGGAAGTCCTGGCAGCATCCAAACACAATTTCCAAAAAATATTTTTGAGGGATTTAGAGCTTTTGTGTTTTTGTGGCAAGATTTAATTTGTGATTTTAAATTTATTAATAACTGATGTTACGCAAAAACTAAAAGTTTCACGCAAAGGCAGGCGGCTCTGCGTGAAATTTTTATTTAATATTTTTAATAAAACCATTTGCGTAAGTTCAGTTAGTAACTGATGTTACGCAAAAGTCCGAAGGACTAATATTTTTATAGAAAATGAGAGAGTATAGAATTTTAAAATCCCATAGGGATGGCATTATTATATCACCCTTACAGGGTTTTGTTTCATTGGCGGTTCATTTTTTTTATAACAATTACATCCCTTCGGGATTTTATTGTTTTGGGTAACCTCAGTGAGTAAGATATTTTTTCCCTTATCCAAAACTTACTTTACTCCACCTTTTCATCTCAGCATAGTAGTTATTTCATCTTAGTAAATTTCACGATATTTGCCCAAGTGTTTTTTAATTTGTTAACCTGAATTTTATTTCATCCTCCGAAAAATAATATTGTTAAATCAATTTCAATGAAAAACAAAGTAACCACCTTATCCGAATTTATTGTAGAGAGGCAGGGAGATTTTCCATTTGCAAAGGGAGAGCTTTCCCGCTTGTTAAGTTCCATCCGGCTGGCCGCAAAAATTGTAAACCGTGAGGTGAACAAGGCCGGATTGGTAGACATACTTGGTGAGGAAGGAACACAAAATATTCAGGGCGAATCACAGCAAAAATTGGATGTTTTTGCCAATGAACATTTTATTAAAGCCATGGAAAACCAGGGGGAGGTTTGCGGAATTGCCTCGGAGGAAAATGAAAATTTCATTGCTTATGAGTCGGAACTTGCGCAAAATGGGAAATATGTGGTGATGATAGATCCTTTGGATGGCTCTGCAAATATTGATGTGAATGTTTCCATAGGCACTATTTTTTCAATTTACCGAAGGGTTTCAAAATCGGGGAGAGCCACGCTGGAAGATTTTTTGCAACCCGGGACAAAACAGATTGCAGCCGGGTATATCATTTATGGCTCCTCCACCATGCTTGTTTATACCACTTGTAACGGAGTTAATGGTTTCACCCTTGATCCTTCCATTGGGGTTTTCTGCCTTTCCCATCCAAACATGAAATTTCCTTCAACGGGAACCATCTATTCCACCAATCAGGGAAACTTTGTTCATTACCCTGAAGGAATAAAGCAATACATCAGGTATTGCCAGGAGGAAGATTTGGCAACAAAGCGGCCCTATTCCTGCCGCTACATCGGCTCACTGGTGGCAGATTTTCACCGTAACATGATAAAGGGCGGAGTGTTTTTATATCCGCAAACGTTTAAAAATAAAAAAGGAAAACTCCGGCTTCTTTATGAATGTAACCCGCTGGCATTAATTGCCGAACAGGCCGGAGGAAAAGCCACCAACGGAGAAAAAAGAATTCTGGAAATTACACCGCAAGGATTGCATCAGCGCACTCCTTTGATGGTTGGTTCGGTGGAGATGGTTGAAAAAGCCGAAGAGTTTTTGAGAAGATTTCCAGGGGAGAAGGGAGAAAGGTGAATGGAAGGGGAAATGGAGAATGAAGAATGGAAAATGGAAAATGGAAAATGGAAAATGGAAAATGGAGGATGGAGGATTGAGGATGGAGAATGGGAAATAGAAAATGGCAGTTTACATTTCTTAAATTAGGTTTTAACTGGAAATTTGTCCGGGTTTTTGTTTCTGGTTTCGGGTTCTTTTTAAATGCAGATTACCAATTCCGTTTAACGATGGGATTATTTTTCCTTTATGTGTCAGGACATGCAAACACTAGGGCCGGACAGGAAGTCCTGACAGCATCCAAAAATTACCATTAAACATTCCCAATATTGGGATGGAAATTGTCAAAAAAAGTTCTTTGAAATACTGAAATACCCGGTAGCTCAGGGCTGTTCATTCAAAATTCACACAAGGCGATTATCAATGAAAACGATTGGTGCTTTGAAAACAGTGCGTGTGCTCTGGCCAAACGGGATAGCTGAGTGGCCTGTGCGCCAGGAATCGTTTGGCCATGATTTTTTTGTTCTTTTTTATCAAGAAAAAAGAACAGAAAAAAAGCAATTTTTTTATGATTTCTTTAAAAACTTACTGCGTACTACGTAGCTATATAATGAGCGAAATAGTAAATGATGATAAAATAAAAAAAAATTTGACTGAACAGCCCTGCCCGGTAGCTATGAAAAACCGCCCTCACAAAACAGCCCTGATTGCAGCGAAAAAACCGCTAAGGGCAGCCAAGAGCCGTGAGCGGCTTTGCAGCGGAAAGCAGGTTGGTCAGCATTAAAATGTACTGTAGGTTCGCTTCAAAAAAATACAATACCATTGATTATATTTACACCCCGCTAACAGGAAGGGTGGAAGAAATTATTTATGAGAAAGGCAAAGGACAGGAGGAATTTCATCACCGGTTTACCTACGATAGCGATTACCGTTTAATAAATTCTGAGGTGAGCCGGGATGGACAAACCTGGCTTAAGGCGGCAGGGTATGAATATTACACCCACGGCCCTTTGAAAAGGAAAAAATTAGGCAACGAAATACAAAAAATCGATTTTGTTTACAATATATTCCAAAAACCTCAAAAAAATTATACTTAAATAAATGTCTTACAAGTTTTGCGTTTATTATTTACCCAACCTTCATTTCATCACCCCCTCCATCCACTCCTTCATCAAATTAAAAACTTCCTGTTTCCCGGGTTCATTGTGGCATTCATGAAAAAATCCTTCAAATAGCTTGAATGTGATTCTTTCAGCAGAACCTGAGCTCCTGGCCTTTTTTGCAAATTCTTCACTTGCTTTATAAGATGTAAGCTTATCACCGGTTCCATGAAACAAAAGCAAAGGCAAGGGAAATTCACCCGCATGATCCAAAGCCCACAGGCCTGATTCGTGCACGCTTAAAAACATATTGCTCGATATTTTATCGTGTACAAGTTTGTCGTTTTCATATGCTTTTACTACCGCAGTATCTCTTGAAATTGCCGAGGCATCCAGTTTGGATGATTGGGTGAGGGAAGGGAAAATTCCATTCACCATTTTGGCAAGTGCCACTTTTGCCGCGGGTGGCTCAAAGGCCAGCTTAAGCCAGGGGGACGAAGAAATCACTCCTGCAATTTTGGGCTTTTTCCTCAAGGAGTAATTCAAAACCAAATTTCCCCCCATGCTATGCCCATAAAGAAATTTTGGAATGGCCGGATAAAGTGAATCGGCTTTTTTTATTAAAATGGAAATATCCTCCATCAGAAAATCATATGAGGGGGTATGTCCTCTTTTTCCACCTGATTTACCATGGCCCCGCTGGTCGAAGGAAATTACAGAAAAACCATTGTCATTAAAGAATTTGGCTACATGGTTATAACGGCTGCTGTGTTCACCCATGCCATGCACCAAACAAATGATGGCTTTGGGGTTTTCAGCATTCCAGCATTGACCGTAAATATCAATGCCATCGCTGGTTTTCCATTGGAGTTCCTGGTGGTTCATAAAGTTTTGG
>JAHEZO010000333.1 GCA_023250995.1 Flavobacteriales bacterium
AAGAATTTCCCTTCACCATGGTTAACAGAAAACCACCCAATATCTTCATAACCTTTTAAAAATACGCAGGAATTTTCTTTTTGGGAGGCCAACCTGACCCACCTACACTCAAAATGTCCACTCTCATTTGGGGCTAGTGTTGCATCCATTTCCCCTAAATTTCCAAAAGGCAAAAGGCCTGTCCTGACCAAAGCCTGAAATCCGTTACAAATACCAATTATCACTCCTTTTTTCTTTGCCCGAAAACTTTCTATCTCTTCTTTCAAAAAACTTATCAATTCAACTGCCAGAATTTTCCCGGATGCAATATCATCGCCGTAAGAAAACCCTCCTGGAAACGCAACTACCTGAAAGTCCTTAAGCCTGATATCTTTATTTCTGACTTCATTAATATGGACAAATTGTGGCTTTCCTCCTGCTTTTTCAAATGCATAGGCAAGTTCTATATCACAGTTTGTCCCGTCTGCCCGAAGTATACAAATTCTGGGTTTCATATAAAAATTTCCTCCATTGGTTTTTTCCAGGCCTTTTCGAGATCT
Organism: Flavobacteriales bacterium; assembly: GCA_023250995.1. GTDB lineage: Bacteria > Bacteroidota > Bacteroidia > Flavobacteriales_H > JAHEZO01 > JAHEZO01. The sequence continues at coordinate 540 of JAHEZO010000333.1, forward strand.
GAAATTTGTGCCTCAAATAAATTATCATTTCCTTTTTTAACCTGTATGGTATTTTTTTCTGCTGTATTCCCTAAAATTATAAATGGTAATCCTTTAAATAACTTTTTGGCAGTTTTTTCATCTTCTACTTCAACTACAAAACAGCCGCTTGTTTCATTGAATAAAGGGTAGTCTGTGCGGACACCTCGAAGGTGGGCTTTGACTCCTTCGAGGTGAATGATCGCTCCCATCCCTCCACCTAAACACATTTCAAAAATGGCAGTTATTAACCCGCCTTCTGAAACATCATGCGAGGACAAAACTTTCCCGGATTGTATAGCTTTATGTAAAGAAATAAGCACCTTAGGCAATATTTTCAGGTCTACTTTTGGTACGCTACCACCAGACAAACCATTAACATCGTAGTAAGTTGACCCGCCCATTCTTTCCAAATCCTGTTTTCCTAAAAATATAATTACTGAATCTTTCTTTTTAAAATCAGAAGAAACAGTTTTTGAAACATCGGGAATTTTTCCAAAAACAGACATGCATAAAACCGGTGGGATTTTGATAACTCCTCCATCTTTACCTCTATAAGTGCTGGATAAGCTATCCTTACCGGAAATAACCGGAATTTTAAGAGTTTTCATAAAGTCACAAACAGCAGTTACAGACTGATCTAATGACCAAAGAGATTCCTCATCCGGAAAAGGCCAGATAAAATTTTCAATAAGCGAGGCATCTTTAAAATTTCCGCCAACTGCCGTGTAATTGGATATTGCCTCAACGCAAGCCCATATACTTCCCCAATAAGGATCAATCGTGTTTAAAACCGGGTTTAATCCGTGGGAAACAACCATTCCATAAGGCTTATTCAGAAAAGGCTTAATAACCACTGCATCATTGGGTCCATCCTGACGGACACCTGTAAACGGAGGCAGGACACTGGTCCCTTGCACAGTATGGTCATAAAGCCTGACAATTGGCTCTTTTGAACAAACATTACCATGTGATAATACTTTTTCTAAAATATTTATCCAGGCTTTTTCATTTCCTGGCTCCTCTAACTCTTTGAACTTTGATCTTTGAACTTTGATCTCGCGTTTTGCCACCAAAACGCGTTTGGGTAATCCATTATGCAAAAATTTCATATCCAGATTACTTAACTTATCCTTACCATAAAATACATTCAGTCTTTTTGTTCCGTCAAGTTTTCCAATTACTAAAGCCTCGGTATTATATTTTCTGCAAATTTCTGCAAATTTCTGCAAATTCTTCTTTTGTAAAATTACAACCATTCTTTCCTGGGACTCTGATACCCAAATTTCCCATGGGGAAAGCCCGGGATATTTGAGGGACACGTTTTCTAAATTCACTGTTACCCCCAATTTTTCCCCTACCTCACCGATACTTGAGGAAAAACCTCCACCCCCGCAATCCTGCAACGCCCTAATTAAATTCAGATCTCTTGCCTCCAAAATTGCATCAAAAGTCCTTTTTTCCTCAATGGCATTACCAATTTGCACTGCTGTAGAGTTTACATTTATTGTCCTGTCCGTCATTTCCCCGGATGAAAAAGTAGCTCCATGGATCCCATCCCTGCCGGTTTTTCCTCCAACAACGACAATCAAATCACCCAATTTTGGCACGCCTTTTTTGGCATACTTTTTT
>JAHEZO010000334.1 GCA_023250995.1 Flavobacteriales bacterium
CCTTTGCAGAAGGCGTCATCAGAACCTTTACTTCAGCTCCTTCTTTTACAAGATGACGAATTAAAATGGCGGATTTATAAGCGGCTATGCTGCCTGTAATTCCAAGAAGAATTTTTTTTCCCGAAAGCATCTATTCATCAAAGAAGGAATTCTTTTGAATTACTGAAAAACGAAAGGCGAAATTCGATTTATTATTAAAATTACCGCTGGCCAGAATCAGTTTTTCGGATTTACTGGGCAATGGTATCCTCAGGCTTCCGGAAATAAACTTTGTTTTCCATAAACTCCTGAACTGCAATTGCAGAGGGTTTTGGCAATCTCTCATAAAACTTTGAAACCTCTATCTGTTCTCTGTTTTCAAACACCTCTTCAAGATTATCAATATGAGAAGTGAATTCCGACAGTTTTTGTGATAGTTCCTCCTTCATTTCCAGGCTTACCTGATTGGCTCTTTTTGAAAGGACCGAAACTGATTCATAAATATTTCCGGTTTTTGCATCAATTTCTCTCAGATTTCTGGTAATGGTTGAGGGTGCGGCATTGGTTTTTTTGAGATCCATAGTTTACCTGATATTAGTTATTATTACTGGGAATTACTAAATTATTGTTTTACAAATTTAATGTGGCTTTTTCCTTTAAAATATTTTCATAAAGATTTTCGGCTTCCTTCAGGTAATCGCTTTTTGGAAAATCGTCTGCAAATTTAATATAAGAACTGATAGTATCCTTAATTCTTTGTTCTTTTTTTGATTCAATGCTGTTGCTCGCAAGGTAATAATGAGATTTTACAATGAGAAAAGCCACCTCTTCTTTATATTCGGTATCAGGAAAATCCTTGAGAATGTTTTTAAAGGCGATAATGGCCGCTTTATAACTCCTCATTTTATAGTATTGTTTGGCAATTGAAAAAGCTTTTGTTTCCAGTTTCCAGTGCAAATCATCCACCAGAGAGTTGCATGAATCGGCAAGGTTGCTTTTCGGATACTTATTTAAAAAAAGCTGCAATTCGTCCATGGCATTTTTTGTATCTTCCTGATCGAGGGAATAGGTAGGGGAAAGCAAATAATGGCAATAAGCACTCATAAATAAACATTCTTCGCTGTAAGAACTGTTTGGAAAAGTGGAGGTGAAATTTTTAAAACGATAGCTGGCCATAAACAAATCGCCCGTATTGTAATCACAATAGGCATAATAATAATTTAGCTTCTCGGCCTTTGAAGTTCCCCTGAATACAACGGTTAGCTCTTCCAGCAAAGGGTAGGCCTTATAATAATCTTTGTCTTCGTAATATTTAATGGCTGCTTCGTATTTTAAATTGATATCCTGGCTTTTCAGAATTTTACTGTACTTGCTGCAGGAGGAACTAAAAATCAGAGAAAAAGCCAAAATTGGAAAAATAAAAAAAGAGAGTTTTATGGCATTCGTTAACGCAAAAATTCCTTCCTTCACCAAAACAATTTTATTTTTAATTTTATCTCTGAAAACCATTAAATTAATATTTTCCCTTTTTTTTAAGGACGCAAAGATATTAAAATCGGGAATTAAAACAATTGTAAATGAGCTTAATGAGAATTGACATCATCACGGTTTTACCGCAGCTTCTGAAAAGTCCTTTTTCTGATTCCATTATTAAAAGGGCAACCAAAAAAGGTCTGGTAAAAATTACTCTTCACAATCTTCGGAAATTTACTACCGACAAACGAAAAACCGTTGATTCATACCAGTTCGGAGGAGGGGCAGGAATGGTGATGATGGCGGAACCACTTTCCAAAGCTATAGAACACCTTAAATCAAAACGTAATTACGATGAAATAATTTACATGAGTCCGGATGGTGAATTGCTGAATCAAAAGATGGGCAATCGCCTTTCTACCCTCGAAAACATAATGATTATTTGTGGACATTACAAGGGAATTGACCAACGGATAAGGGAAAATTATATCACCAAAGAAATTTCAATTGGAAATTATGTTTTGTCGGGAGGGGAACTACCGGCCGCGGTATTATGCGATACCATAATCCGGCTCATCCCGGGCGTTCTTAATGATGCGGCCTCTGCACTTACCGATTCTTTTCAGGATAACCTTCTTGCCCCTCCGGTTTACACCCGTCCGGCAGTTTTTAAAGGATGGAAAGTCCCCGAGGTCCTTCTTTCGGGAAATGAAAAGGAAATTTCAAAATAGCGGCA
>JAHEZO010000335.1 GCA_023250995.1 Flavobacteriales bacterium
CCAGGCATGGTATCTGTTTCGCGGGAGCATCCATCCGGCATGTTTTTCCACTCGTAGTTTGCTGCCAGAGGAGATTCTCCATCCCCGGTGGGTTTATAAGATTCTACTTCGGGAAGCACCACCGGCAAACAACTTTCGTCCAATGAAACCGGAATAGCACCCATTTCTGCATTTCTTTCATCCTTATTAGCCGGATTATTCAAATAAATTATTGGAAAAGGTTCGCCCCAATACCGTTGCCGGCTGAAACCTGCATCCCGCATTTTGTAATTTATTTTCCGCTGGCCGATACCCATTTCTTCCGCTTTATTAATTATATATTCAATGGCATCCGGGACTTTCATCCCATTCATAAATCCCGAATTTTTTAAAATCCCTTCTTTATCTCCCCTGCCTGAACCCGGATAATTTGACTTATCAACCACCTCAATAATCTCTAACCCGAATTTTTTTGCAAAGGCATTATCGCGGTCGTCATCAGAAGGAACCGCCATTATTGCACCCGTACCATAACCCGCCAGCACATATTCAGCAATCCAAACCGGAATTTGTTTTTTTGAAAAAGGGTTAATGGCATAAGCCCCGGTAAATTCTCCGGTTACCGATTTCTCCTGTTGCCTTTCAACATCCGAGCGGCTTTTAACATACCCAAGGTATTGGCTGATTTTTAATTTCTGATCAGGGGTAGTGATTTTTTCAACCAGGTGATGTTCGGGAGAAATAACCATAAAGGTTGCACCGAAGATGGTATCGGGACGGGTAGTGAAAGCAGAAATTGAATGCTGAGAATTACAAACGGCAAAGGGAATTATTGCGCCTTCGCTTCTCCCAATCCAGTTTCGCTGCATTTCTTTTAACGGCAAAGGCCAGTCTAAATCCTCCAGGCCATAAAGCAATCTGTCTGCGTAGGCAGTAATCCTCAAAAACCACTGTCTCATTTTTTTCCTGATCACCGGATGCCCTCCCCTTTCTGAAAAACCATCTTTTACTTCATCGTTGGCCAGGACAGTGCCAAGGGCCGGACACCAGTTAACATCAGAAAAGGATTGATAAGCAAGGCGGTAATTCATTAGCAAATCCGACTTTTCCTTTTCTCCAAAAGAATTCCAATTACGAACCATCAGTTCTCCGGAGGGGAGAATTCCATTCTCCAGTTTTTTTATCAGTGTTTCGATGGGCTCTGCCTTTTCTGTTGCGGGGTTAAACCATGAATTAAAGAGTTTGAGAAAAATCCATTGCGTCCATTTATAATATTCGGGGTCAGCAGTTCTCACCTCTCTGCTCCAGTCGAAACAAAATCCAAGGTTCTTCAGTTGCTCCTTATATCTTGAAATGTTTTTTGCAGTGGTTATTGCGGGGTGCTGGCCTGTTTCAATGGCATACTGTTCGGCAGGCAGGCCAAAGGCATCAAAACCCATTGGGTGCAAAACATTAAAACCCATCAGTTTTTTATAGCGGGAAAAAATATCGGAAGCAATGTATCCCAGCGGATGCCCTACATGCAGGCCCGCACCCGAGGGGTAAGGGAACATATCCAGGACATAATATTTTGGCTTTGCCTTATCAATTTCTACTTTATAAGTATTATTCTCTTCCCAGAATTTCTGCCACTTTTTTTCTATTTCCGAAAATTTGTATTCCATAAATTTTAGAATGAAAGTAATTGGGGCGAAAGTAAAAAAACAGAATGGAACAAAAGCAAAAATCCCCGAACCGGAAAACCCGGCACGGGGATTTAAAGAATTTTTTGGAAAATAAATTTTCCGGGATAAATTATTCCGAAAATTTATTTATTATACAACACCTTTTGCGATTTAATTACATCGCCATTCACCATCCGGATAAAATAAATGCCCGGGCTTAAACCGAGGGAAGAAAATCCAAGGGAGATTTTATTATTTCCGGAATAGGCGGGAATATTCATTTCTTCAAAAACTTTTACTCCTAAATGGTTATAAACATCCAGAGAAACCTTTTGATTATCCGCAGTTAACCCAAATTCCATATTAATTTTTCCGTTGGTAGGATTTGGATAAAGGAAAAAATATTCCTCCTTCCCGGAAGGATTTAAAATAGCTCCCTGACCAATTTCGTTTTCTTGCATTTCATCAGGGTTGCCGATTCTTGGTGAAATTCCACCGTTCTGGCAAATAAAGTTTTGCTGCGAAATAACGGTTCCGTTT
>JAHEZO010000336.1 GCA_023250995.1 Flavobacteriales bacterium
GTTTTCTTCGCTGGCGGCCAAATATTTTAAACACATTTTTACGGCCAATGAAATGGTCCATAAACTGGTAGGCCCCGTAATTCAGGCGCTGGCTGAAATTAATTCCCGAAAAGTGATGGTGTTCCATAGTTTTTTTTTGGGCCAAACATAGTTGCCCTTAATTTTTTGCAAGCACTTTATTAATTTCATCCAGGTTAATCTGGCTTGGAGACCCCTTAATTCTGGGAGGCAAAAAATCTCCCGAAATAATTTGTGCCGCCCTTCTTATTTTTTCTGATTTTTTTTCATAATCATTTTTTGTAAGAAAATAATACTGATGTTTTTGGTGTTCCTGACCCGGAAGTAATACGTAGCCTAAAAGTTTATTATAGCGAATGGCCCGGTCGTTATTTTTTAAAATCCTCACAACTGATTTATCACTTATCCTGAGAACAAAAAAAATGGTATCCAGTAAGCAAAGGGTTGCAAACACAGGAATTTCGGAACCCTGATACCTGGGATCCCAAATAAATATTCCTCCTTCGCCAATCATATTTTTTACATCAGCCTTCATGCAGTTAATTACACCAATTTTTTCCCCCTTGCAGGAAATAATGAAAAAGTAATTATTCTTATTGTTTATGGCATGAAACCATTTTACCTGCATTTTTTTTGAAATGTGTTTTTGAAATGCGAAGTGTTTTCTGATTTCCTTATGGTTTCTCCAATGGCGGACTAGTTCAATGTCGGCTTCTGTTAACCTGGTAAGGGTAATTCCGTATTGTTCAATAATCATTTTTGGGTAATAAATTCAGATTTTTTGTTCAACACAAAATGCGGGTACATTATTTGTTGCCCTAAGTACCCTTCCCAAATATTTCCCGATGATGCCGAGGCAAATTAAAATAATTCCGGTGGAGAAAAGGATGCTGACAATTACCGAGGTATATCCGAGGGGAACATTGAATATCATTTTACGGTAAATGAATTTAATTCCGATTAAAAAATTTACAATTGCAACAAAAGTTCCGAAATATGTCATTAATTTGAGTGGGAAGGTGGAAGAAAAAATAATCTGGTTTCCGGCCAGATTGAATAAACTGTTTAAGGAATACCTGGATTTTTTTCTTTTCCCCTCCGGGTTTTCAACCTCTATAAAACTTATATTATTGGTATACCAAAGGCAAATTTCATCAATCAGAACAAAGTTGTTGGCGTTTCCTTTAATTCTTTCAATTAACTTTTTTGACATCAGCCTGAAACTGGAACCCCTTCCTTTTTTGGTTCCTTCAATTTTTGAAAACCCTATGTACAACTTGGTTAAAAAACTCCGGAAAGAAATTTTTTTAGTTTTTCGGGGTACTCCGTAAATTAAATCAGAACCGGTTTTATTATAATCCTCCAATAAAAAATCAATTGATTCGGGAGAAAAATCCAAATCATCGTCAATGGTAATGATAAAATCTCCTTTAGAATGAAAAAATCCGCACATGGTGGCACCATGCTGCCCAAAATTTTTCGATAATTTTATTCCGTTAACAATTTCGGGAAAATTATCTTTTAACTTTTTTATTACATCCCAACTGTTGTCGAGGCTAAAATCGTCTACAAAAATTATTTCAAACAGATGGGCGTTTTTTTTGAATACTGCCTGAGTTCTAAAGAATAATTCCTCCAGTGAAGATGCCCCGTTATATACGGGAACCACTACAGAATAAAGGATATTATTATTCGGATTCATTTTTTAAGTAAAAGGCCTCCTTCCAGGATATAACTCTGGCCTGTAATCCATTTTGCAGCATCCGAAAGGAGGAATGCAACAAGGTTAGCCACGTCCAGGGGTTCACCAAATCCCAGGGGATAATTTTTTTCGTATTTCTGCAATTCTTCTTTTGAAGAAGCCGCTTCTGTTTCTGAAAAAATTCCTGATTTAACCAAACCGGGGGAAACAACATTGGCCCTTATTTTTTGTGGGGAAAGTTCGAGTGCCAAAGTCTTACAATAAGCCTCTACCGCAGCTTTAGAACTTACATATAATGCACCACCCGTATACGGGTGGTGGCTTGAAACCGAAGAAATAAAAACCAATGATGCACCGGGGTTAATTTTTTTTGATTTAATTAATCCGGCAGTGAGTAAAACCACCGAATTAAAATTAATTTTAAAAATTTCATCTAAATGTTTTTGCTGAATAAACTTTA
>JAHEZO010000052.1 GCA_023250995.1 Flavobacteriales bacterium
TTTTGGTAAGCATAATTCTTGGTTCAGTATTGTCGGCAGCGAAATTTTGAATTAATGCAGATGCGGTGTATTGGTTTGAGCCCATGATATTTAATTTAGCAAGGGGGGCACTTGTCCCAATGCCCACATTTCCCTGATCAAAAATTGCTGCGTAATTACCGGTTGTAGCTCCGGAAGCGGAAAAATATCCTGCCACATTTGTTCCGCTCGTTGCATTGGTATTGGTAACAGTAGAATAAACCCCATAAGCGGTATGGGCTGTACTGGCATTTGCTCCGGAGCGGGTTAAATCAAGCAAAATGGAGGAACTGTTTCCTGACCCTCCAGTGGAGGTGGAAGAAATATTTACCAGCCCACTTGTGGTTCCGTTTCCGGTCCAGGTATTCCCGGATGTTGAAATTTTTTCTAACTGGCCAGTTGTAATTGCAGATCCTGTGGTGGTTAAAAAAGTTCCTGTGGTAACAGAAGAGTTCATGGTGGTTGTATTGGTGCCATGAGTTAAGGTTAAACTTGAGGTTGGATTAGCAATTTGATCCCATCTCACTAAACCAGATAAACTTGACCATGAAGGAGCGGTGCCAACTCCACCCGAAGTAAGTACTGATCCTGTGGCAACATCGGCAAGATTGGCAATTGAATTATTGGCATTCGCAAATAGCAAATCCCCGGTTGTTGCTGTGTTGGGTAGGGTAAGAGTACTCCATAGCGGGGCAACCCCGGCACCGCCACTCCTTAGATAAGAACCAACGGAAACATCGGCAAGTTTAGAAAGTGTACTTGTGGCCGAGGCAAACACCAAATCTCCAATGGTGTATGAAGTAATACCGGTGCCCCCATTGCCAACAGGCAAGGTGTTCACCACATCTGTGGAGAGATCTGCCTGAGCAAAACTTACAATGGTTCCATTTGTTCTCAATAACCTGTTAGCAGTAGCGCCTGAGGTAAATGATGGAACACCTCCACTTGAAGTGACAAGGGCGGATGTATTTCCTGCTGCCAAACCGGAAACAGTATTTGATGCAGAGGAATAAAGGATTTGATTTATGGTGGTTGTTGAAGGAAATGTGGCGGTAGTCCAAACCGGTGTTCCCGCTCCTGCACTCTGAAGTATTTGACCGGAATTGCCCGGTACGGTTGAGGCATGTTGGGTGCCATTGGAGAAAATCATTGAGCCCGCGCCCCCAATGGTGGAAATATTTGTTCCACCATTGGCAATGGGTAAAATATTGGTAACCTCTGAAGTCAAATTTATTGCTCCTCCGCTGGTGGACAAAGTTCCTGTTCCTCCGGTTGTTCTTACAATTCCATTGGTTGATAAACCTGAAAAGGCAATAGTGCCGGAAGATGAAATACCTGTGGAGGTTGCAATTGCACCGGTGGAATTTATTTGAAACTGAGAGGATGAACCAACAGAAAATAGTGAAGGAGGGGCAGTGTTCCCTACTCCCACATTCCCCTGATCGAAAATAGCTGCATAATTGGCCGTGGTAGCACCCGTGGCTGAGAAATACCCAGCAACGTTAGTTCCACTGGTAGCATTTGTATTTGCCACGGTTGCATAAATTCCATAGGCGGTATGAGAAGTATTTGTGTTTGCCCCGGTTCGTGAGATGTTAAGTATTCTTGAAGAGCTGCTTGCATTGCCGGCAGTTGAAGAAGAAGATAAACTAAAAGCATTTGTGTTGGCTCCGGATAAGGCATCAAAACTAAATGTAGTTGTGTTTGAACCATGAGCTAATGTTAGGTTTGCCGTGGGGGCTGCAATCAGGTCCCATCGTATTCCGAGTAATCCGGGAGAAGTCCACGAAGGAGCTCCGCTCCCGTTTGATGTAAGCACCTGACCGGAAAGGCCAGCACCTGAATTCATAAGTTTTGTGCCATCGGCATAAATAATTCCACCGTTGTTAACTCCTAAACTTCCATTACTTGTTCCTCCGTTTCCTACAGGTAATGTTCCGGAAACATCAGTGGAGAGGTCAGCTTGAGCAAAAGAGATAGTAGTCCCGTTTGTTCTTAACAATCGGTTTGCAGTAGTACCCGAAGTAAACGAGGGAACACCTCCGCTTGAAGTTACAAGAACCGAAGTGTTTGCAGTTGTTAATCCGGAAACAGTATTGGCAGCCGAGGAATAAAGCAATTGATTGATGGTGGTTGTTGAAGGAAATGTGGCGGTGGTCCAAACCGGTGTTCCGGCTCCTGCACTCTGAAAAATTTGACCGGAATTACCCGGTACGGTTGAAGCGTGTTGTGTGCCATTGGAAAAAATCACTGAGCCGGCCCCGCCAATTGTGGAAATATTTGTTCCTCCATTGGCAATGGGTAAAATATTGGTAACCTCTGAAGTCAAATTAATTGCTCCACCACTGGTGGACAAAGTTCCTGTTCCTCCGGTTGTTCTTACAATTCCATTGGTTGATAAACCGGAAAAAGCAATAGTGCCGGAAGATGAAATACCTGTGGAGGTTGCAATTGCACCGGTTGAATTTATTTGAAACTGAGAGGATGAACCAACAGAAAATAGTGAAGGAGGGGCAGTGGTCCCTACTCCCACATTCCCCTGATCGAAAATAGCAGAATAATTTGCAGTAGTAGCCCCTGAAGCCGAGAAATATCCGGCCACGTTTGTTCCACTGGTAGCGTTTGTATTTGCAACCGTTGAATAAATACCGTAGGCTGTGTGAGATATATTGGTGTTTGCTCCGGTACGGGTAAGGTTAAGTAATCTGGATGAACTGCTCGCATTGCCTGAAGTTGAAGATGAAGATAAACTAAAGGCATTTGTGTTGGCTCCTGTTAAACCATCAAAACTGAATGCAGTAATGTTCGATGCATGGGCCAATGTTAAGTTTGATGTGGGGGCTGCAATTTGGTCCCATCGAACAAGTCCACTGGCGGAAGACCATGAGGGGGCAACACCAACACCTCCGGAGGTAAGAACCGAACCAATTCCAACATCTGCAAGTTTTGATAATGTTGTTGCACCGGAGGCATAAAGCAAATCACCCACTGTGTAGGATGAAATATTTGTGCCCCCATTTGAAACAGGCAAAATATTGGAAACATCAGTGGAGAGGTCAGCTTGAGCAAAAGAGATAGTAGTCCCGTTTGTTCTTAACAATCGGTTTGCAGTAGTACCCGAAGTAAACGAGGGAACACCTCCGCTTGAAGTTACAAGAGCCGAAGTGTTTGCAGTTGTTAATCCGGAAACAGTATTTGCAGCCGAGGAATAAAGCAATTGATTGATGGTGGTTGTTGAAGGAAATGTGGAGGTAGTCCAAACAGGGGTACCTGCTCCGGCACTCTGAAGAACCTGTCCTGAATTACCAGCTGCGGTAGAGGCATGCTGAAGCGCATTGGAATAAATTATAGAGCCTGCTGAACCAATGGTTGAAATATTTGTCCCACCATTTGCGATGGGCAACACATTGGTAACCTCAGAAGTTAAATTAATAGCGCCACCACTGGTAGATAAAGTTCCTGTCCCTCCTGTGGTGCGAACAATACCGTTTGTGGATAAACCAGAAAATGCAATTGTACCGGAGGAAGAAATCCCTGTTGCTGCAGAAATTGCTCCTGATGAATTTACCTGGAATTGCGATGATGTTCCTACTGAAAGGAGTGAGGGCGGAGTATTTGTCCCGATGCCTACAAAATCGGAAGCGGTAGTTAAAAAAATATTTCCAGCCGATTTTGACCAGGGGCCGTTCCCGGAGGTAATTAATACCCAGGCAGGGGTTGTGGTAGTACTTGTATTGTAATAAAATCCCTCAGTACCATCCGTCTGGTAAACTAATAAGCCTTGTGCAGCAGCAGGAAGATTGCCCGCCCCATTGAGCAGGCCTGTACTCGGGTTGGTGCGTTGTGCCTGTGTTACTCTTGGAATAAGCAAACCACCTGTGGTGGAACTAATGTCGAAAACTGAAGAGGCATTTCCTTTTGCCCCGGTGTTATTTATTCCTAAATTGGAAGAGCCAAAAATACCCACACTTTGGGCGGAGATGTTTTCAAAAACTCCTTTTGAAAGTAAAAAAATTATAAAAAAAAAGACCTTATTAACTCTGAAGGAAGGAATGTAAAGTATATTCATAATATTAAACCGAATCAAAAGGGGTGATAAAGGTAGGAAAGATTTTTAAAGCTAGAAAAAAAACATAAAAAAACCTTCAGGGTTTTTCCTGAAGGTTTTAGAAATAAATAAATTTTTGCTACAAAAAGAACGGAAAGTTTTTGGTTATTTTACACTCTCCACCACCGCTTTAAAAGCAACGGGATGGTTCATAGCCAAATCAGCTAATACCTTTCTGTTAAGATCCACGTTTTTGGCCAGCAGTTTCCCCATTAATTGGGAGTAAGACAGGCCGCATTCTCTTGCTCCGGCATTTATTCTTGTAACCCAAAGGGAACGGTAATCGCGCTTTTTGATTTTCCTTCCTGTGTAAGAATATCCAAGTGATTTTTCAACCTGGTTTTTGGCAACGGTCCAAACATTTTTCTTTTTACCGAAATACCCTTTTGCATGCTTGAGAACTTTTTTTCTCCTGGCTCTGGAAGCTACTGAATTTACTGAACGTGGCATATATTTTTTAGAATTTTTTGCCTTCTTCCTTTTTTCCCCAAAAGAGGCAGAAGGACGTTATTTTTAAAATTTCCTTTGGGGTTTCCAAAAGAATTCCGGGGAATGGATTTACATGCAAAGTTGTAATTTGATATTATTCAAATCAGTTTTATTCACCATTCCCATGTGCCGGAGGTGGCGTTTTCTTTTGGTTGCCTTTTTTGTAAGGATGTGATTTTTAAAGGCGTGTTTTCTTTTTATTTTTCCCGAAGCGGTAATTTTAAATCTTTTTTTTGCGCTGGAATTGGTTTTCATTTTTGGCATAACAAAATCAATTTTAATTATTATTTTCTTCTCTTTGGTATCATGGTCATAAACATTTTTTTCCCGTCAAGCTTTGGTGCACTTTCTATGGTTCCGAAGTTTTCAAGTTCTTTGGCCATCCGGTTAAGGATGTATTCACCTTGTTCTTTATACATTATTGTACGGCCTTTAAAAAAAATAAACGCTCTTACTTTTGCTCCGTCACTCAAAAATTTTTCGGCATGTTTAATTTTAAATTTCAAATCATGCTCATCGGTATGAGGCCCAAACCGTATTTCTTTTACCACCACCCTCTGGGTTTTGGCCTTCAATTCTTTTTGTTTCCTTTTCTGCTCGTACAGAAACTTTTTATAATTTATAACCTTGCAAACGGGCGGAGTAGCTGTAGGAGCAATCTCAACCAGGTCAACTCCTCTTTCTTCGGCCATCCTTAGTGCTTCTGCGATTGGAAACACGGCAGATTCAATGCCATCCCCCACCACCCGAACTTCTGTTGCGGTAATATGGCGGTTTATTTTGTGAAGGTCTTCCTGCCTAACCCGGCCCCGGTAGGGTTGGTACGGTCTGTTAAAAACTGCGATGGTTGTAAGGTTTTAGTTTAACTTAATAATTAATTATGAATTCAAATTCATTTCACTTTTTATCCTTTCTGCAAATTCTCCAATGGTGAAAGTTCCAATATCACCGGTAATATGCTTTCTGACAGAAACCCGATTTTCAGCAATTTCCTTTTCTCCTATAATAAGCATATAAGGTACTTTCTGAAGCTCATTATCCCTTATTTTCTTGCCTATTTTTTCGTTCCTTTCGTCAACGAAGCCGCGAATATCGTAATTATTCAGCAATTGTAAAATATTTTTTGCATTTTCATTATACTTATCGCTAATAGGTAAAACTGCAACCTGATCGGGCGTGAGCCATAAGGGGAAGTTACCTGCACAATGTTCAATCAGCACCGCCACGAACCTTTCCATTGATCCGAAAGGTGCCCTGTGAATCATAACCGGTCGGTGTTTTTGATTATCACTTCCCATATATTCCAACTGAAATCTTTCGGGCAGGTTATAATCCACCTGTATTGTTCCGAGTTGCCATTTTCTTCCAATGGCATCCCGAACCATAAAATCCAATTTGGGCCCATAGAATGCTGCCTCACCATATTCCACCACTGTTTTCATGTTGCTTCCTTTTACAGCCTCCTGAATTGCATTTTCGGCTTTTTCCCAATTTTCATCCGACCCGATGTATTTCTTTTTATCCTCTTTATCTCTAAGAGAAATTTGAGCGGTGTAGTCTTTAAAATCAAGTGCTTTGAAAACCTTTAATACCAAATTAATTACTTTAATAAATTCTTCCTGCACCTGATCGGGCCGGCAGAAAATATGGGCATCATCCTGGGTAAAGCCCCGTACTCTGGTTAAACCATGGAGTTCTCCACTTTGTTCATAGCGGTAAACGGTGCCGAATTCGGCAAGCCGCAGAGGAAGATCTTTATAGGAGCGGGGTTTTGAATTAAATATTTCGCAATGGTGCGGACAATTCATTGGCTTAAGAAAAAACTCCTCCCCTTCAACCGGTGTTTTAATTGCCTGAAAAGAGTCTTTTCCATACTTTTCATAGTGCCCCGAAATAACATAAAGATTTTTATTTGCAATATGAGGTGTTACCACTTGCTGATACCCAAGTTTTCTTTGTTCCAACCGCATAAAGTTTTCGAGGCGTTCTCTAATTAAAACACCTTTGGGCAACCACATCGGTAGGCCCTGGCCGACTTTTTCGGAAAAAGCAAACAATTCCATTTCCTTTCCAATCTTGCGGTGATCGCGCTTTTTTGCCTCCTCTAATCTTACCAGGAACTCGGTAAGGTCTTTTTGTTTTAAAAAAGTGATTCCATAAATTCGGGTAAGTTGTTTGCGTTGGATATCCCCCCTCCAATAGGCTCCGGCAACATTTAATAATTTAATAGCTTTAATAAATCCGGTATCGGGAATATGCGGCCCTTTACATAAATCTGTAAAAGCACCCTGCGAATAAAAAGTTATTTTACCATCCTCCAGGTCATTCAGGAGTTCAAGTTTATATTCATCTCCTTTTGCTTTAAAATAAGAGATTGCATCTGATTTTGAAATTTGCTTTCTTACAAAAGAATTTTTTTGCCTTGCCAGTTCAAGAATTTTGTCCTCAATCTTTTTAAAATCCTCTTGTGAAATCACCCGGTCACCCAAATCAACATCATAGTAAAATCCATTTTCAATCGGGGGGCCTATTCCGAATTTTATTCCGGGGTAAATTGATTCAAGGGCTTCGGCCATTATATGGGCTGAGGAATGCCATAAAACCATTTTTCCCTCATCATCGTCAAAAGTGAGAAGCTCCAGTTTAACATCATTTAAAATGGGTAGAGTTGCATCAGTAATTTTACCATCAATTTTTGAAGCGAGAACATTCCGGGCCAGGCCCTCGCTGATGCTTTTGGCAATTTCCAATGAAGTAATCCCTGAAGCATATTTTCTTACAGCTCCGTCAGGAAATGAAATATTGACAATTGAACTTTCTTGCATTTAAAAATTTGTTGAAGGAATGGAAGGTTTTTCACCAAAAATATTTAGTAAGGGGCATATGAGCCAGGAAAAGTAATACTATTGAAAATGGTTACTTTTAAAGTATTTATTTTCCGATTTTATAACCAATGGCGAATACAACGCAACCTTTTTTTGTGGAATCGGTGGTGGGGGGAACAGCATAGTCAATAAATACTTTTTTTGCTCTTACCGGCTCAAAAATAAATTCCCTTTGCTCCACAGGAAAATCCCGGGAAGAAAACAGCAACTTTCTTTTTCTTGATTCAAATTTGTTGTCGTAAACTTCAATGTCCACCGGTTGGGGGTTTCCTTCACTGTTAAATACAAAACGGTATTTTTCTCCAATATATAATGGAACCTCAAGTTCCTTGAAATCCTTTTTGGTTGAAAAAGTAACTTTGGTAACCTTGGTTGCATCGTACTGAAAACCAGGCTTAAGAGCATCCTTGCATTTTTGTTTTCCCTCCACCGAATTACAAAAATCCGAAGGTTCATGGGTTTGTTTGAAAGAAATTATTACAAAAGCCAACAGGGCAAAGGCGAAAAGAAAATACTTATTCATTTTGTGATTTTTAATTCCTTGATTTATCATGATTTTAATTTTATTTTAAAAAATGCCGGATAGGTTTTTATCCATTAATAATGGTAGATCTGATGGCCTGAATTTTGGAAATAATTTTGTTCAGCTCATCATTCGTAATTGAAAAATCCTCAAGATTGGTTTCCGGTTTTTCATTCAATAATTTTACTGATTCGAGATTGTCATAAGTAGTTTTAATCTCTTGAAGGTCACTGATGAGTTTATCCAGTTCGGCCGATTTATTCGGATTCATTGATAATCCTTTATTTAGCATTTCAAGAATTGTCATCTGTTCAACCAACCTGTTGGATAATTTATTCTTTTCTTTCACCAATTGAGAGCCAATATACATAGCCTCAACCCATCCGCCTACAAAAAACACAGCCGACATATATTCCTGATTGTTTTCCTGCAGGTGTTGATCCAATTGTTCCTGAATATTGGACAGGATGGCAATCATTGAATCCTCCACTCCAATGTTTTTTTCAAAACTTTTAAAAAGGGATTCAGAATTTATTATGGTTGAAATGCCAAGTTCATCCGATAGCTTGCGGATAACCTTCATATATTCAAGACCGGCCTGAGATTGGTTATTCAAAACACAATAGGAAAGGTCGGCAGCATAAGCCCCGAAGTTTAAACTTTTACTCAATCTTGAAGAATATTTATTTACATTTCCAACCGGGTTGGTTACATGGCTTTCATAAACTAATCCTGATTTTTTGAAAATGGAAGCAATTTGCAGCGGTGAGGGAAGAACGAAAGGAATATCTTCCTCCAATCCGGCAGGAATTTCCGTAGAAAGGGTATCCATAGAAACCTCTTCCTTGGGTTTTTCGGTATTGCAGGCGGCTATGAAAAGTACCATGGCAATAGCAAAGAATCTTTTTAAATTAATTATCATAATTTGATTTTGGTTAAAAATTTTTAAAAGAAAACCTTTCTTTTTTTCAGGTGAATTAAATTAATAAATAGTGGCGACTAAAGTATGTATTTTTTATAAACGTAAAAATTCATTCTTCAAAAACCTCAATTTCTTTATGTACTTTAACAAAATCGGTAAATTTGCCCACGTATCTTGTTGCCTTAACAATATGATTATCTATCCAGTGGTAGTTTCCTCCCCTTGGTTTATTAAAAACAATTCCATGGTATTTGAACCCGTGTTTTTTTAACCATTGTTCGGTGATTTCTTTGTGAACCTGGTAAGTTCGTGAAGTAAAAAAAGTAACAATATGGCCTTCTTTGTACCATTTGTTGCACATTTCCAGAGCATCAGGATACGGAGCAACGGTTTTCATCCTTTCGGGTTCTTCATTAGGAACATCATCGCAAATGGTACCGTCAATATCAACCAGAAAATTCTTAACCTCCGTTGGAAGCTGCGGACTTATTGCTTCACCTTTATCATTAAAAATAGTCTTTAGGGTGGGGTTTTTTTTCATGAAAAAAATTTACTTAACGGATGAATATTTGGTTATTTGGGTTTTTTATAAAAGCGGCAAAAATAGGTGGAATTAATGAAAAATAAAAAAATAGTATTTTTGAAAGCCCTTTTCTAAAGTGGTGGTTCCAATTATTTTTCTTAATCAAAACATGGCAAATGAAACATAATTTTAGCTTTTTTGTTTCCTTATCTTTCCTTTCCTTTTTTTATAATTTAACTTTTTCGCAACCGGATTCAGCAGATTATTTTTATCCTGATTACCATGGAACTTTTGATAAAATTTATAAAAACAACATTCAAACGACTATGATTTTTCGTGAGGGGTTTGAACTTTCCAACCCGGTTATTGAATTAAATTCAGAAGAAAAGCTAAAACTTTGTTTTGATGATTTGGATACCGAATTGAAATCCTATTCTTTTTTTATAGTTCATTGCAATGCCAACTGGGTTCCTTCAGATCTTTTACCATCAGAATATATCAAGGGAGTTCAGGAGGATTACATAAATGATTATAAATATTCCCGAAATACCACTGTAAGATACATACATTACAATACTGTTTTCCCAAATTCAAATTTTACAATTACAAAATCCGGAAATTATCTTTTAACCGTTTACCTGGAAGAAAAACAAAACATAGTTTTAACCAAGCGTTTTATGGTTAATGAAAACAAGGCCGAAATCATTCCGGATATCCACTTTGCCTCCAATATTGAAGAAAGAAGATATAAGCAGGAAATAGATTTTTCAATCCAGTTTAATAGTTACCAGGTAACCAATCCTTACAATAATTTAAAAGTTTCAATTATGCAAAACCACCGTTGGGATAATGCAATTAACAATTTGAAACCAACTTTTGTAAAAGATAATGAACTAATTTATGATTATGGAGATGATAATGTTTTTTTTGGTGGAAACGAATTCAGGCATTTCGATATTAAAAACTTCAGGTTTATTACCGAACGGGTTGATTCGGTAGTTTTTAACCGGGAGGGAAACCAAGTTTTCCTAAGGCCTGATGAGTCCTTGGCATTCAAGGGCTACGTTTCAGCGCAGGATATTAATGGGAAACGCCTTATTAAAATTGACGGAAACTGGGACAGCGAAATTGATGCCGATTATGCCTATGTTCATTTCAAATTGCAATCGAAAGAAGCACTGAAAAATGGAAATGTTTATACATTTGGTTCCTTTTCAGATTGGAACCTTTCAGGCAGATTCAGGTTGAAATTTAATGCTGATAAAAATTGTTTTGAAAACATTCTGTTTTTGAAGCAGGGTTATTATAATTACCAGTATGTTTTTCTTGAGGATGGGAAATCAATGGGGGACGTTTCGGTTTTTGAGGGGAGCCATTCCCAAACTGAAAACGAATATTCATTTTTTGTTTACCACCGATCTTATGGCGATAATTATGACCGTTTGATTGCAACAGGGAATTTCAGCTCAAAAAATTAAACAAAAAAAAAGCCCTGAAAATTTTTCCAGGGCTTTTTTGCAACAATATATCTCGTATTACGCGAGCTTTACATTGACTGCGCTCGGTCCTTTGGGGCCTTCTTTCATTTCAAAAGTTACCACATCGCCTTCACGAATGTTGTCGGCAAGTCCGGTGGAATGAACAAAAACATCTTTGTTCCCATCATCCGGTTTAATAAATCCAAAACCTTTGGCTTGATTAAAAAATTTTACTGTTCCTTTTTTCATTGTAATAAATTGTTAATTGGTTAATAAAAAAATAAAATGAGCGGCAAATATAATGCTATTTTTACAATCAGCAATTTTTTTTCCCGAAATGTGATTTTTTATATATCTGAGAAATAAATAATACATTCGTAAAAATCTTTTTTAATTTTCTTCCCCATATTGTATTTCGGTAGTTATTTTACCAATATGAAAGTTGATTATTTTTTTATTTTATTGTCCCTCTTTTTTTCAGCCTTTTTTTCGGGAATGGAAATAGCTTTTATATCTGCAAATAAGCTGAAAATAGCCCTTGACGCCAAAAAGGGAAGCCGATCTGCCAGGGTCCTTTCACGATTTCTTCAAAAACCTTCCAGGTTTATCGGGACTATGCTGGTTGGGAATAATATTGCCCTGGTAATTTTCGGAATTATTATGGCAAACGTTCTTACTCCTTTTTTATCACGGATTTCTTCAAACGAAATGGCTGTGTTGATTTTGCAAACTATTTTTTCAACCTTTTTAATCTTAATTGCAGGTGAATTCATCCCTAAGGTTCTTTTCCAAATTGATCCAAACAGGGTTTTATCCGTTCTTTTTGGCCCTCTCATTGTAATTTATTACATCCTCTGGCTCCCTACAATTATTATTACCGGCTTTTCTGAAATGGTTTTAAAAATTTTCTTTAAAGTAAATTTTTCGGAAGACAAGCCGGTTTTTGGTAGAATAGATCTAGATCATTATGTTAAAGAAATGACCCTCGGAAATGCCAGGGAGGGGGCCATGGATTACGAAATTCAGATTTTTCAAAACGCACTTGATTTTTCAACTGTAAGGGTAAAAGAATGTATGGTTCCCAGAACCGAAATAACAGCTATTGATATGGAAAGCCCTATAGAAAAACTTAGAAAAAAGTTTATTGAAACAAACCTTACCAAGATTCTTATTTATAAAGGTTCGGTAGATAATATTATTGGTTATGCCCATGCCCATGAAATGTTTAAAAAGCCCGAGAGCATTAAAAATATCTTGCTCCCTATTTCAGTAATGCCTCAAAGCATGCCCGCCAGTGAAGCATTGAGGACATTTATAAGGGAGAAAAAAAGTATTTCAGTAGTGGTAGATGAATTCGGAGGTACCTCGGGTCTGGTTACAATTGAAGATGTTGTGGAAGAGATATTCGGAGAAATTGAAGATGAACATGATACAGAGCAACATTCAGAAAAAAAAATAAATGAAAAGGAATTTGAATTTTCAGCCAGATTTGAAATTGACTACCTGAACAACAAATATTCTTTTGGGTTTCCTGAATCGGATGAATATGAAACCCTTGCCGGGCTAATTCTTTTTATCAGTGAGGATATTCCGCAGGAAAACGAAAAAATTGAATTTCAAAAATGGATTTTCAGAATAAAAAAAGTTACTGCCCGGAGGATTGAATTGGTGAATGTAATAATTAAGGAGAGCGGGGAATGATTTTTAAGCAATAAAAGGTGCCCCTAAAATTTCGGATTTCCATAAATTAGAAATTGTATATTCGCAGCCCATTAAAAAAAAGTTCAGGTAAAATTTAGTTGTAATTGTTTAAACAAATCAATAAAAATTAGTCCTTTATCATTATGGCCATTATTACCAAAATCCGCAACCAGTCGGCCCTATTAATTGGTGCCATCGGGATTGCCATGTTATTATTTATTGTGGGAGGAGATTTTATCAAAAAAACCACGTTTTTGAGAGGCGAAACCGATTTGGGCGAAATAGCAGGAGAGAAAATTGCCTTCAGGGATTTCGAAGAAAGGCTTCAGCGCGAATTGATTCAGGGGTACGGGGATGATATGGTGGATGAAAAAACCAAAGAACAGGCCCGGCAAAGTTTATGGAGCATGCTCATAGAGGAAAATGTTATGTTTCGCGAATATGATAAAATCGGCCTTGCCGTGAGCCCCGAAGAACTGTTTTATCAGATAAAAACCAATGAGCCGAGTCAAAGATTGTTGCGGTATTTCACTGATCCCCAAACAGGAAAAGTAATTGATTATTTTGCAAACCCCCAAACCGGTAATCTTGACCCCGAGAAAATTGTTACTTACCTTCAGCAATTAATTTCTAATCAGCAAATGGATCGTTGGCTCCCAATTGAAAAAGATATTAAAACTGACAGGTACAACACAAAATTTTTTAATCTCATAAAAAAGGGATTGTTTGTTACAACAAAGGAATCAGAACAGGATTATATTGCTAAAAATAAAAAAGTAAATTTTAGATATATTGTAAAAAAATATGACTCTGTCCCCGATAGTTCCCTTGCACTTTCTGATAAGGAAATTAAAGAATATTATGATGAACATAAAAATGAACCACAGTTTAAATCCAAAGAAACAGTAAGGGGAATTCAGTACATTGTATTTGAAGCAATCCCTTCAGAGTCAGATAAAGAAAAAATTAAGGGTTCCCTTTCGGAGTTGAAGGAAAAATTTTCAAAGTCAACGGATGATACAATTTTTGTTAGAGAGTATGCCGATACGCGCGATAACATAAAATATTATTCTTCCGGGTCATTCCCTTCTGATGTTGATTCTGCAATTTTTAATTCCGACAGCAATACAGTCATTGGACCATATCTTGAGGAAGATCATTCCAGAGAAGGTTACGGATTCTATAAAATTGCAAAAGTTGCTGGGGAAAAATATGTTTCCGACTCTGTGAAGGCAAGGCATATACTTATCAAAATTGCCAATGGAGATACTGCCAAGGCCGCAGCCAAAATTGATTCGCTGAAAAAGATTATTGTTTCAAAAAAGAATTTTCCGGATATGGCTAAACAGTTTTCTGAAGATTTTGGTTCTGCCCAGGATGGCGGAAATCTGAATTGGTTTACCGAGGGAATGATGGTGAAACCATTCAACGATGCTTGTTTTGAGGGGAAAATTGGGGATATGCCTGTGGTTACTTCCCAGTTCGGAATTCATTTAATTGAAATTATGGAAAAAACAAAGCCTATAAAAAAGGTAAAAGTTGCCATTGTGGACCAGAAAATTGAACCGGGGAAAAAAACCATTGAAGAGGCATATAATAAGGCAAGTTCCTTTTCTATCAATAACAATACTGCCGAAAAATTTAAAACGGCAGGCAATGAACTTGGGATAAGGCAAGCGGATAACCTTAAGGAATCAGAAAAATCAATAGGGGGACTTGAAAACCCGAGGGAGGTAATTCGCTGGGCATATAAATCAGAAATCGGGAACATAAGTAATGTATTTGAACTGGGAGAAAAATTTGTTGTGGCTCATTTAACTACTATTAAGGAGGAAGGAATTCTTCCGCTGGATGAAGTGAAAGAAACCGTTAAATCTGAGGTTGCATTAGAGAAAAAGGCCGTTCAGTTTATGGAAGAGATGAAGGGAATTTCGAATTTGGATGAAATTTCAAAAAAAATTAACCTGAAGATAGAAAGTGCTTCAGACATTACTTTTTCTTCAAGTTCAATACCCGGAATTGGTCTTGAAAGAGAGCTCATAGGAAAAACCTTTACCCTTAAGCAAGGCGAAACTTCACTGCCCATCAAAGGAAAAAAAGGAGTTTTTGTTGTAACAATTGATAATTATACCGAGGCACCAACGCAGGGAGTTGATTTGAAACAAAATACCGAGCAACTCTCAAGGAATATTCAATCCAGAGTGGATTATGAGGTGTTTAACGCATTAAAAGAAAATGCTAAAATTAAAGATAACAGGGGAAAATTTTATTAACCCAATGGTTTAAATTTAATTTTTTTCAGTGGTGAATAGAAACCTCTCAGGAAAATACCGGGAGGTTTTTTTTCGGAAGATTTCAAAAAATATAATTTTGCATCAGGATTAAAATTAACCCCCGCTAAAAAAAATAAAATCAAACAAAAAAAAACAAAATGAGCGGAGCGAAAATAAAAGTTGAAAATCCAATTGTAGAACTGGATGGCGATGAAATGACACGCATTATCTGGAAGGAAATTAAGGAAAAGTTAATTTTCCCCTATGTTGAGGTGGATGTAAAATATTATGACCTGGGCCTTGAAAACAGGGATAAAACGGACGATCAGGTTACCGTGGATTCAGGGGAGGCCATAAAAAAATATCATGTAGGTATAAAATGCGCCACCATTACTCCCGATGAGGCCCGTGTAAAAGAATTTAAGCTGAAACAAATGTGGAAATCTCCAAATGGCACCATTCGGAATATTCTTGATGGCACTGTATTTCGCGAACCCATTGTTTGCCGCAACATTCCCCGTTTAGTGCCTAACTGGACCAAGCCAATTTGTATTGGCCGGCATGCCTATGGCGATCAATACCGGGCCACTGATTTTTTGGTGAAGGGGAAAGGAAAACTCACGATAAGGTTTACTCCCGAAAACGGAAAATCAATTACTTATGACGTATTTAATTTTGAAGGAGACGGGGTTGCACTGGCTATGTATAATACGGATGAAAGCATACGGGGTTTCGCCATGGCTTGCTTTAACATAGCCCTTCATAAGAAATGGCCGCTTTATCTCTCAACCAAAAACACCATTCTTAAAAAATATGACGGGCGTTTTAAAGATATTTTCAATGAAATTTACCTACGTGATTTTAAATCTAAATTTGAAGCCGAGGGAATAGTTTATGAACACCGCCTGATTGATGACATGGTTGCCTCTGCATTAAAGTGGAATGGTGCTTTTGTTTGGGCTTGTAAAAATTATGACGGGGATGTTCAGAGTGATACAGTGGCACAGGGATTTGGATCCCTTGGGTTAATGACTTCCACCCTTATTACTCCTGAAGGAAAAACAATGGAAGCGGAGGCCGCCCATGGTACGGTTACCCGCCACTTCAGAGAATATCAAAAGGGAAATCCCACTTCAACAAACCCCATTGCCTCTATTTTTGCCTGGACCAGGGGCCTTGCTTTCAGAGGAATGCTTGATAATAATCAGCCATTAATTTCATTTTGCAATTCTCTCGAACAGGTATGTGTTGAAACCGTTGAATCGGGAAAAATGACTAAAGATCTTGCCGTTTGTGCCTTTGGTAACAAGGTTAATCACGGAGAACATTATCTCTATACCGATGAATTTTTAAACGCTCTCGACACAAATTTAAAGTTGAAAATCAAATAGGTATTTCCCGCCTTAAAAAATATTATGGATAAAACCCTGCGCGAATTCATATTAAAATGGGGCTTAATTATCGGGTTATGTCAGTGCACTTCCTCCTTGTTATCTTATTTGCTTGGGCTTGAATGGATGGTTAGTTTCACTTTTGTTTTTGTAAACATTGTAATTCTTATCGGAGGGCCGGTTTACAGTGCCGTTATTTGGAAAAAGCAAAATGGCGGGTACCTTAGTTTTAAAAACTCTTTTATAATAATAATGCTTGTTTTTGCAGCTTCAGGTTTTGTTTTGCTGGGATACAATGTATTAATGTACACTGTTATTGATCCCGGAATTCCCGAAAAGGTAAAGGATGCAGTAGTTGAAAAAACATTTACCATGATGGAACGATTTGGTGCTCCCGAGGATTCCATTGAAAAAGCCATGGAGGAATTGGAAAAAACCGATATGCAATATTCTCCTGCAAGTTTAATAAAAGGTTATTTTTCCTCTTGGATATGGGGAACCGTAATATCTCTGATAGGGGCAGCCATAATTAAAAAGAATAAACCGCTTTTTGATGAACCTCCCACCAATTGAGCAGCCCTGAAATCTCCATAATAATACCCCTTTTAAACGAAGAGGAATCTCTTTCAGAGCTTTATTTTTGGATTTGCAAAGTGATGAAAGAAAAGGATTTTTCCTTTGAAGTAATTTTTGTTGATGACGGTAGTAAAGATAAATCCTGGGAAATCATTGAAGCCCTTTCGCAAAAGAATTCATCAGTTAAAGGAATTAAGTTCAGAAGGAATTATGGAAAATCAGCGGCACTTAATGCCGGTTTTGAAGCTTCTTCGGGGCAGGTGGTTTTTACAATGGATGCTGATTTGCAGGATAGCCCCGAGGAAATTCCCGGCATGTATGATATGATTGCGAAAGATGGATTTGACCTTGTTTCGGGATGGAAGAAAAAAAGGTTTGACCCCATTTCAAAAACAATTCCAACCAAAATATTTAACTGGGCAACCAGAAAAATGTCGGGGGTTTATTTGCACGATTTTAATTGCGGATTGAAAGCTTACCGCACCGAAGTGGTTAAAACCATCGAAGTTTATGGGGAAATGCACCGTTACATTCCCGTTATTGCCAAGTGGGCGGGTTTTAGGAAAATAGGGGAGAAGGAAGTGCATCATCAGGCAAGAAAATACGGGGTTACCAAGTTTGGAATGGAGCGATTTATCAATGGGTTTCTCGATTTGCTTTCAATTTCTTTTCTTTCCCGCTATATGAAAAATCCAATGCATTTTTTCGGGACTCTCGGAGCATTTTCTTTTTTTACCGGGACGGTTATTGCCCTGTACCTTTCATTTTTAAAAATTTTTTACCACGAGCCCCTATCTGCAAGGCCACTCCTTCTTTTTGCTGTTTTAATTATTATTATCGGGGTGCAACTTTTTATTTTCGGGCTTTTGGGAGAAATGATTTCCCGCTCAATGAGAGAAAAAGGAGAAGGCGGGGTGTATCTGGTAGAAAAAAAACTGAACATTTAGAGCGTGTTTAAAATTTATTTCATTTCATTCTTATGGGTCTTTTTGGCTGCAACTTCGTTGGATTTTTCGCCATAGTTAACCCACTATGGCTGCAAAATCCTCCGCGTGTGGCGGATCAA
>JAHEZO010000205.1 GCA_023250995.1 Flavobacteriales bacterium
CCTCCGTTGCTCCACTGATAAACATAAGGGGTTGTTCCTCCTCCCACCGTGGCGGTGGCTGATCCGGTGCTGTTGCCAAAACATAATACGTTGGTTTGAGTGGGAGTGAGGGTGAGGGGAGAGGCTTCGGTAATATTAAAGGACTGCTGCAATGAACAATTATTGGCATCGGTAACAGTAACCGAGTAAAGTCCCAAAGAAAGATTGCTGGCACTGCTGGTGTTGCTAACATTTGGATTCCATGAATAGGAATAATTTAGAACTCCTCCTGAAACAGCCACTGAGGCAAAGCCATTGTTGGCCCCGTTGCATGTAACGTTGGTTTGAGAAGGGATTATGCTCATTCCACCCGGCTGAGAAATATTATAACTCTGGGAAATGCTGCAACCATTGGCATCCGTGGCGGTAACTGAATAATTCCCGGCAATCAGATTTCCGGCAATATTTGTTGTACTTATGTTTGGTATCCAGGTATAAGAATAAGACCCTGCCCCTCCGCTGACAGCAAGAGAAGCGGATCCGTTTGTACCGTTAAAGCAGGAAACATTTGCCTGGGAGGGAATTCCGGAAAGTAATGTGGGTTCGGTAATGGTAAAATTTTGAATGGAAGTGCAGGAATTTGAATTGGTGGCAGTAACCATATAATTTCCGGCTGAAAGATTCGATGCTGAATTTGTAGTGCTTACCCCCGGGGACCATGAATAGGTATAAGGAGAAAATCCGTTGGTAATAGAAATTGATGCAGTTCCGTTGGTTCCTCCTTTACATAAAATATTAGTTTGAGTGGGGGTAACTGATGGTGCAGGGTTAACCGTTACCGACATAGCATCATTTGAAACGCAGGTTCCTGAGCTGGCTGTAAGAGTATAAACTGTGGTTATTGGTGAGGCAGTAATATTTGTAAGTGTTACCGTTGGATTTGAAGTGGTGCTGTTGCTTAAACCCGTGGAGGGCGACCATGAATAAGTATAGCCAAGAACCGGAAAAAAACCAATTGTTGAATTTGCCCCTGAACAAAAGGACACATCCGGGCCGGCATCTATTATTTGCTGGTCACCTATAGTTAAAACTACGGTGTCATTCGGAGCGCAATTGGAGGGCTGGTAAATTATTAAAACGGTTTCTGTTGCCTCAGGTATTCCGTCTAAAACAGGAATAAGATTCAAATTACTTGACACCTGTCCAGCAGGAATGGTAATGGTTCCACTGAGGTTATTATAATCAGTTCCGTTGGTTGCTGTTCCTGCAATGGTGTAATTAATGGTTTGCGGGGCACTTGCCGACCCGCCCCTTGTGAACTGAATAGTACCTTTCTGGCAGCCCTCAATTGCATTTTGACCGGTGGCAGCAGCGGTAACAGAGGTGCAATTTAATGTTCCCTGCTGCAACATTACCCCTGAATCAAAAGCAAAGTCTCCGGCATCGGCAATAACAATTTTAATATGATAAGATTGGCAAGCCTGAACAATTTTAATTGCTGTAAGAGCTGTTGTAAAACCATCATACTGAACAGTGGCACCGCCCGAATTATTTACATAGTAAGAGGAATTAACTCCGGCATTCAGATTATCAATGGTAACAGGGGTGGCCGTTCCGGGAACAACACAAATATTTTGCTGGCCGGTAATTCCAGGCCCGCTGATAAAAAAAGCAAAGGCATCATTAAACCCCGAATTAACATATTCAGGATATTCCTCCGAGCCGAAAACATATAAAAACTTTATGGTATCGCAAACAGGAATTACATCAAATTCAAGGGCACAGGCATCATGGGTGGTAGCGCCTGCAAGAGCGTTTAACTGGGGATCACCGGCTGCACTATTGCTGCCAGTGGTACTTCCGCTGGAATTAGGTCCAATGGCGTTGGATGCTTTACCCGAAGTAAGAATTATTCCGGAGTTGAGACCCAGGTTTGTGGTTCCCCCATTTGAAAAAGATCCGTAGGCAATTGTTGGGCAGTTAATAACTGCGTTGCTTATGGTTACCCCCGGCCCAACAAGAGTTTGGGCTATGCTTGCAGGTGTTCCGCCTGAAGTAACCTGCAGTTGGGAAAAAACATAATGGAAATTCAGGAGGTTGAAGGAGAAAAAAAGTAAAATATTCCTGGTTGTCCCCCACATTGTAAAGATTCATTAATAATTAATCCTTGCTTTCTGCAATGGAAATAACCCCTCCGTAGGATGATTCAACGCCATTTTTATCTTTTACAACCGCAACCCATTTGAAAGAATCTCCCGTTTTAACCATATCGTTTGATTTGGCATGCCTACCATCCCAGGGGTGGTTGGATGAAGTTGACTTAAAGGCAATATTACCATTTTTATCCAGAATTGTAAGGGAAAAAATATAATCACCGCTTAAAAGTCCTACCGGAAGCCAGGTATCGTTTTTTCCATCACCGTTCGGACTGAAAGCATTGGGTGCAAAAAGATTAAAATCATTTACCACAGTAATGTTTTTTTGAATGGAGGCAGTGCAACCATAATTATTTTTTACGCTTAAAGAAACAGGGTAGGACCCTTTTTTATTGAAAGTGTGGGAGGGTTTAAGATCGGTAGAAAATTGTTTGTCGCCAAAGTCCCATTTCATTTCAGAAATTTCTTCGGTGTTTGATTCAAAAACAATTTCCTGGTTATCAGAAAGGCCCCTCCAGGAAAAATCGGGAGTGGGTGTTGGATTCACAGTTATTATGTCTTTTAAAAGTTGATTGTCAGTTCGGTGATCGACCTTTGAACTTACCTGAAGTTTAACCGAATAAATTCCTGCAGTTTTATAAATATGAACCGGGTTTGTTTGACTTGAAAACTGGTTGTCCCCAAAATCCCAAAAATATTCTAATGCGTTATCATTGTTTTCGGAAATGAATTTAACCTCTGAATTTGAACAAACCGAATTTTTTTCGCAGTGAAATGAGGCTTTAGGAGCAGGAGTTGAAAATATTTCTTCGTTTTTTTCCTGACCTTTTATAGGAGGTTCTGTTATGGATGTTTCACTGTTATCTACCGATTTTACAGCTAAGACCGGAGCTGAATTCAATTTTGGATTTACTTCGGGTAAAGTTTTTGAATG
Organism: Flavobacteriales bacterium; assembly: GCA_023250995.1. GTDB lineage: Bacteria > Bacteroidota > Bacteroidia > Flavobacteriales_H > JAHEZO01 > JAHEZO01. The sequence goes on from JAHEZO010000205.1 coordinate 3,070, forward strand.
GCTAAAATTATCTTTTTTGTTTTCCGGGATAATTTTTTTCAACGGGGAAGCGTCTGAACTTTCAGATAAATTTTTACCCTTGAAGTCTTCCTGCGCAATTGAAATAACCGGCTTTGGAAAAGAAATATTTTCCACCACATTTTTTTCTGTAGAAACAATTTTTTCATTTTTGTGTTCCGGTTGAAAATAATAAACCAACCCGGCTGCTGCGATAACTGCCGATGAAATAAGGGCTGTTTTTATCAAACCGGAAAGGGGTCCCCCGTTGAGTTTTTTTTCCAGATCGGACCAATCGGAAGGGTTGTAATCCTCCTCATAATTTTCCAAGGCGGACTTTATCTTGTTTTCAAATGAGTTGTTCATCTTTTTTATATTAATTTCTGGTTATTTATAACTGGTAATCCGAATCTGATCGGCAGGTTTAATTTTATCTTTTAATGCTTTTCTCAAGTTCACCTTGGCTTTTGAAAAATTTGATTTTGATGTTCCTTCATTAATCCCCAGTTTTTCTGCAATTTCCTTATGGGAAAACCCATCGATGGCATATAAACTGAAAACAGTCCTGTAAGCGGGTGAAAGATTTTGCACTGCATTCAAAATTTCTTTCGGACTGATACTTAAATAATCCGGTTCTTCCCCTTCATCTTCCGTTATCGATTCCCCGGTTGATTCAACAATTTCGGACCCGGCCCTTACTTCTGAATGTTTATGTCTCCGATAAAAATCAATGGCCGTGTTTGTAACTATTCTCCTTATCCAACCCTCAAATGAACCATTTCCTCCATAGTTTTTTATGTTGGAATAAACCTTGATAAAACTATCTTGTAAAATATCCCTGGCCTCTTCCTTATCTTTTGAATACCTCATGCATATTCCGAGCATTTTACCGTGAAATTTCTTAAAAACAATTTCCTGGCTTTTGCGGTTTTTATTAACGCAACCATTTACAAGATCAATTAAGGGTTCATTGTATATTTCACTCATTTCCTCTCTGTTTTAAGGACGAAAAAAAGAAAATTAGTTGCTATCCGGAAGGAAAAAAATTATTTCAGCAAGGTAACCGACCCACGTATCTTTTTATCTTCACCATTAAAATTTTTGTATTTGATAAGATAAAGGTAAACCCCGTCTTTTGCCGGGTTCCCGTTGGTTTTCCCATCCCAGGGATTATTAAAATTATCGGTTTGATAAACCAAACCACCCCAGCGGTTAAAAATATATAAATTGAATCCTTCCCGTTTTACTCCTTCAAATTGCGGCATAAATAAATCATTTAATCCATCCCCGTCAGGCGAAAAAGTATTGGGAAGATAAACGGTGGTTTCAAATTCCACTCTGACATTACTTTCAGCCGTATCGGGGCAATTAAATTCATTAAACACCACCAGTTTCACCTGGTAATTTCCGCTATCGGCATATTCATGCTGTACAATCTGGTCCCTTGAAATGGTAAAATCACCTAAATTCCATTGCCATGAGCTGGCTCCCGAAGATCTTTCGGAGAAAGTTACTATAGGATTTAAAGTGGTTGGCGATGCCGGAAGATAAGTGAAATTTGCCTCCGGGGATGGCCAGGGGGTAATCAGGCAGGAATCAACCAGAGTGTCCCTGCATCCTTCATTGGTAATGATAATTAAAGAAACATCCTTACATCCTTCTTTTAAATAAGTATGGCTCACTGTGTCGAGCGTTGTATTTTTCAAATTCCCGTCTCCAAAATCCCACATGTAAATGTAACCCGAAAAAAAAGATTCCACATAAAATTCTATTTCAAGAGGGACGCATCCTTCCAGCGGGCCACCCTTAATATGCATTTGGGGTGGTGGTTGCCCAACCACAACATCAACACTTGAAATTCCGGGCTCATTGGTGCACCCGTCAGTAACCGTTACTGTGTAAGTTGTGTTTGCATTGGGGAAAACATAAATCTGGCTTCCGGTTTCGGTAGTTTTATCCCAAATAAAAACATACCCGCTTCCTTTTCCACCACTTGCATTTGCGGTGAGTTTTACGCTATCCCCAACACAAACTCCGTTTACGGGCAAAATATTAACCAATACAGGAGGAAACACATTTACATTTACATCATCAGTATCGCTTTTGCAACCCGATACATCCGTAGCAAAAACACTGTAAACAGTGGTGGCCGTGGGAGAAACATTGAAAGGAATATTTACTCCCTCAGGTATTCCGTTTTTTAACCAGGTAAAGGAAAAAGGATTTGTTCCTCCGGCCACGGAAGCCGAAAGAGTGGCTGTTCCTCCATTGCAGATAAAAGTATCTTGAGGAGTTGCCGAAATAAATATCGGAACCCCGCCCGAAATATTAACCGATGCAGTATCAAAACAACCGTTGTTATCAGTAACGGTACAAATAGCTGTGCCGGTGGCCAGGCCGCTGGCAGTGGAAGTAACCTGAACCGGATTCGTATTCCAAAGAAAAACGTAAGGCTGGGTACCCCCGGTTACCGAAACGGTTGCAGTTCCGTTATTTAATCCTGAGCACGTTGCATTAGTTGATGATGAAATTTGAGCAACCGGTGGGTTAGCCCCGGGGTCAAAGCCTACAATTCCCGACCCGTTTGAAACGCAGCCTATAGCATCAGTAACAGTTACAGTGTAAGCACCGGGAGTAAGTCCGGTTGCCGTGGACGAATTTTGCGGAACGGGTGTATTCCATGAAAAGGTGTAAGGTGAAATTCCTCCTCCGGGAACTGAAGTAATAGTACCGTTATTGTTGCTGCAAAGCTGAGGAGTGGAGGAAATATTCATTGAGTAGGGCGAAACGGAGAATACTACTGTATCTGCTTTGATATTTGCATTATTGCAAAGATCTTCTACCCCCGCATTTGCAAGCAGAATCAAAGAATAATTTCCGGTGGGTGCCAGGGGAGATGAAACGGTTAAAACATAATCATTGTCGTATGTGGAACCACTGGTGCAACCGGCACTCGAAACATTTGCAACAGGAATAGTGCCTGAGGGCCCAGTTAATACAAAGCCGGATGGTTTAACTGTTGAACAAATTACATTTTCAGAAAAGAAAATGAAAAGCTGACTGTCTCCACAAAAAACGGGAACAACAACAGAATCCATTTCGGGAGGAATGTTATCGAACAATTGGGCGGTGGAAGCGGAAAAATCAAGTGTGTATCCGGAGGCGGAAGCACTGAATTTGCTAACGTTAACCACATAAGTTTCACCCGAATTTACCGGAATACAGGATTCATTTTGGGATCCGGCCAAACCATTGGCACCTGTTACCCCTGGAACATTGGAAAAATTACAGGCCACTTCCAAAGAGCCATCGTAAAAAATACTGTCGCAGGGGGATACCGAAAGATTAAAAACTGCCCAGTCATAATCTTTGGTTAATGTATCGGGGATAATAGAAAAACAAAGATTTCCGCTGGTTTGCACGGTGAAGGTGTACCAAACATCATTTTTTTCACCTGTAAACAAACAGGATTTGCTGCCATTTATTTCATTTCCGTTCAAGCCCTGGCCGCTATAGGGTGTATTTTGAACATAGGTATTCTGACATACCGGAATGGCCGAAATACAATCCTGTTCCGGCAGTATCTGACCGAAGGCAAAATTGCTCAGAGCCAGATACAAAAATACAACTAAACAATCCCTATGAAATCTCATAAAAATATTAATATTCCAACCCATGCAAAGGTACATCTTTTAAAAAATCAAATCATTATAATTTAGTCGCAAAAATAGTTGATTCGTTGCTTTTGAAAACCTTCATGCAATATCATGGTTAAATAATTTTGATAAAGAAACTACATTTTTTATTGAATGGAATGTTTTTA
>JAHEZO010000053.1:0-989 GCA_023250995.1 Flavobacteriales bacterium
AATAAACCCCATGTGTCCTGAATTTTCGAGGCTTATAAACTGAACCTGTGCGGGTAATTTTGTTTGGAGGATAAGAGAATCAAAAATCATCACAGGGTCTTTTTTGCCCAAAATAAAAAGGACGGGAACAGCCGTTTTTTTTAGAACTTGTTGCCTGTCGGCACGGTCTTTCATTCCTTCCAGGCAATTTATTATGCCCTGCTTCGACATGGAGGAAGCACAAATTTTTATTTTTTCAATTTCTTCACCAAACTTTTCCCTGTTGTCGGGAGCAAAAAGATTCGGAACCAAATCATTAATTAAAACAACGGGATTCCTTTTTACAATCTGGATGGCCCTTTCACGGTCTTTCTTTTTTTCTTCAGGATCAGCGGCTGCATGGGAGTGAAAAAGTCCAAATCCCAACAAATACTTTTCGTATTTTTCGGCAAAAGCCAGTGCAACATATCCCCCCATTGAGTGGCCAATCATAATACATCGGGTAATTTGCAAGGAGTGAAGGACTTCTTTTACAGCTTCAGCCATCATTTCAATGGTGTGCACATAACCACGATTTTCTGATTTACCGTGTCCGGGCAGGTCAATGCAAACCACCCGGTATCTTTTTGAAAGGAGAAGGGAATATTCATCCCAAACGGCAAGTGACTCTAAAAAACCATGAAGCAAAACAATGCAACGGCCTTTCCTTCCTGTTTGATTTAAAACAGGCAGATCGGTAAAATTGATTTTGGTGCCTTTGTATAAAATATGTTTCTCCATTTACCCGAAATAAGGTGCAAATTTAAGGAGAATTAAAGATGGAAGGTCAATAAAGGAAATTACAAAACAAAATATTCCTCTTTCAGAAATTCCTCGTAAGGGGTAAGGTTAGCCATGGCCTGAAGTTCCCTGTATTTTGTATGAAAAGCCCCCTCGTTTTTTTGCTGGTTTAATATGGCTATGCGGTATTTGTCAAATGCAGTAATTGCAACTTTTTGATTTTTGCTAAG
>JAHEZO010000053.1:999-17915 GCA_023250995.1 Flavobacteriales bacterium
CTAAGCTCTTCCCCAAGGAATTCCCTCTCTCTCAAATCATTAATACTCAGAGGAATTCCAACAGCAACTTTAAAAGTTGAAGGCCGCGTTTTATTCTGTGAGAAATTTGAATCGTGGCCATTTGTTTTAAATTCTTTTCCCATAAGATTTATTGTTTTTCACTGGCGAAACTAAATATTTTATCCTTAAATAATTCCCCAAAAATCACAAAATATCAACATTAATTTGTTTAGTCTGAAAGTTTCGAAATAATTTGAATATACAATTAAGACGATAAAAATTTTAAAAGGTTGGGTGTTTACCCAATTAAGACCAATTAATCCTATTTTGTCCAATCCGAACCATTGAATCCCGGAAAGTTTCTTTTTATCAAGGTTATTAGAGGAAAAACTTAGGAATGTTTGTTACGGAAAGATACTCTAAAAAACTTCTAAAATACTATTACCCTAAATATGAAAATTCTCCCCATTCACTTTTAATGGTAAGTTTCGGTTTAACTGCTTTTTCACACCTTCCAATAATTTTTGCCTCCACACCAAATCCTTCAGAAATTGAAATAATTTCTTTGGCAACTTTTTCTGAGGTGTAAATTTCCATACGGTGCCCCATGTTAAAAACCTTATACATTTCCTCCCAGGGAGTTTTTGATTCTGATTGGATTAGCTTAAAGAGGGGAGGGGTTGGAAATAAATTATCCTTTATAATTTTAATATTTCCTTTTTTTGTTTTTATTTTTTCTTTTTGATAATAAGGCAAAAATTTCATCACTTTTGTTTGCCCTCCCCCGCTACAATGAATAATACCGTTAATTTTTTTTCTGTGTTTTTCCAAAACCTTTTTTATAACCGGTGAATATGTTCGGGTGGGGGAAAGTAAAAGTTTTCCAACGGTGGTTTCATAAATTTTATCCGTCAGTTTTTTTGATCCCGAATAAACTAATCCCTCCGGAAGGCAAGGATTAAAGCTCTCCAAATATTTTTTCTTCAGATATTTTCCCAATACATCGTGCCTTGCCGAAGTAAGGCCGTTACTTCCCATGCCCCCGTTGTATTCATTTTCATAAATTGCTTTGCCAAAGGAGGCCATTCCAACAATTACATCTCCCTCTCCAATTTTTATTTCAATTACTTCAGATTTTTTCATTCTCGAAAACGCGGTAAAACCCACATCAAGGGTTCTCACGATATCCCCCACATCAGCAGTTTCCCCCCCTGCCAGATGAAGGTTTATTCCAAGTTTTTTTAAGTCTGAAATATATTCTGCCGTTCCTTCTATAAGAAGCTTTATTACCTCCCCGGGAATTAAATTCTTGTTCCGGCCAATGGTGGATGAAACAACAATATTGTCAATGGCTCCAATGCAAATCAGGTCATCAATATTCATTATAAGTGCATCCTGAATAATTCCTTTCCAAACCGAATTATCCCCGGTTTCTTTCCAATAAATATAAGCAAGCGAAGTTTTTGTCCCTGCAGTATCTGCATGCATTATATTGCAAAATCTTTTATCTCCCCCTGCATAATCAGGAAGAATTTTGCAAAAAGCATTCGGAAAAATTCCCTTGTCTAAGTTTTTAATGGCCTTGTGAACATCCCCTTTATCAGCAGAAACACCTCGTAAATTATATCTTGAATGGTCAGTTTTCATTAATAAATTTCAATTGTATTAAAAAAAAATCCCGCAAATCTATTTAATTAAGAAATGCGGAACCTTTAAATTCTAATACCCTATACCCTATTCCCCTTTACCTTATTCCCCTACACCCTATTCCCAATTCCCAATTCCCTACTTGGGTTTTGCAACATAATCGCTGCGTATTACGCTAAATACTGTTCTCCTGTTTTTCTGGTGGGCGGCTTCCTGCTCGTCCTTCGATTTCATTTTTGCAATTTCCTTATCGTTTATAAGAAGACGCTTTTCTCCATAACCTTTTGCAATCATCCTGTCAGATGGAATTCCTTTTTCAATTAAATACTGAACGCATGATTCAGCCCTTTTTTGTGATAAGTCCTGGTTAAAATCATCGCTTGAACGGGAGTCGGTATGGGCCGAAAGCTCAATAACAATGGGCGGATTATCCACCAGTACCTGGTAGAGAAAATTCAGAGAATCTTTTGATTCTGGTCTCAAATCCCATTTCCCTAAATCATAAAGAACTTCCGGAAACCGGATTTCTTTCGTGGGCTCACTGATGTTCTGCAAGGCAAAGTCATGAACAAAGATGGTGGATTTTTCGACCCCAACTGTTGTTTCTTCGCCTTTGGCATTCAGGTATTTTTCTTTTGAAACAAAAATCTGGTAAGAGGTACTCTCTTTAATATATCTGTCCTTGGCATTTCCGGGTTTGGTTTCAAAATTATATGCTCCGGTTTTATCGGTTTTTATTTCTACTGATGAACCATCCGTCCCCATAAGTTTTACTTTGGCTCCTTCAATGGGGTCTTTACTGTCAACATCAGTAATGGTTCCCTGAATAACAAATGCAATGGAGGGAATAAAAAAACTATAAATGTCGTCATCGCCTTTTCCTCCTGAACGATCTGAGGAAAAATATCCCTTGGGTGATTTCCCCTCAAAAATAATCCCGAAATCATTTTGGGCGGTGTTAATAGGATATTTTAAATTTTCCGGTTTCCCCCATTTTTCCGGTCCAAGTTTTTGGGCTTTAAAAATGTCCAGCTGGCCCATTCCAACATGCCCGTCAGAGGCAAAATAAAGGGAACCGTCTTCATGAAGATAGGGCGCCATTTCCTGCCCCGGGGTGTTTATTTCGGACCCAAGGTTAACCGGAGCTTGCCAAATTTTTTGCTTGTTATCGTACTTTGAATACCATAGATCGTGCTTTCCCATTCCCCCTTCCATGTTATCAGCCGTAAAAATCATAAAACTTTCATCATCTGAAACTGCCGGGTATCCAATGTTGATTGAATCGGGGGCAATGGCAAGCATTTCAATATTATCCCATTTTTGACCGGATTTTTTTGCACCGTAAATATGGCAGATCATCACTTTGCTTTTATCTTCTTTTGGATGGCAACGGGTAAAATACATGTAATTTTTTTTCCCGTTTAAAATGGCGGCCCCTTCTTCTTTATCGGAATTTAAAGGTTCATTCAATACTACCGGCACACTCCACTTTCCTTTATTGTCTCTGATTGAATAGTACAAATCTGCAGCATTTTCACCGGTCCGTTCCGAAAGGTCTTTCCCGGTTGAACCGGGTCTTGAAGAGGAGAAAATAAGCGACATGTATTTTTTATCTTCAAAGGTTGGAGAGAAATCATAATTGGGGGAATTTAAAAGGACTTCATTCTGGATTTCAAAACGGCTTGGGTTATCTTTCCATTTTTGAGCCATCTGGCACGATTGAACACCGTTTTTTCCCCTGGAGTCATCCGGGGCTTTTTCAACATATTGCTGGTATTGAGTTAATGCTTCATCATATTTACCCTCGGCCTTTATTGCATCGGCATAATAAAGTATTGCAAGGGGATCGGGGTAGTTTGCCTTAATGGCTTTATCATACCAAACCTGCGATTGTTTGGGATCTTCTGTTAACCGGTAACATTCTGCAATCTTAAAAAGAATTTCTGCTTTTTTCGACCGGCTGTTTTCTTTCGCATAGGCCTTTTTGAAAAGCTCAATGGCTTTATAATATCCCTCATTATTAAATTCCGACTCCGCATCTTTTGTAAAATCTTTTTGCGCAAAAGAGCCAGAGAAAATAAAAATTAAAAGGGCCAAAAGACAGGGTACCCTGAATATTTTAATGAGTTTCCGGTTTATTTCCATCTTGAAATTAAATTATTGGGGTGATTTTTCAATTTTAAAGCGGTGCAAAATAAATAATATTTTTAGTTTAAACAAAAAGATTAAAAATCATATGAATATTCAAACCAAAATAATATTTATCCACTCTTAAAGTAAAAGTCGGAAATTTCGTTCATTTTAATACTTTTGCTCTCCGTTTTTTTAAACCTCAAACTTTATTTTTCAAAGAATAAATTTATGTCAGACGATAAAAAAGTAATTTTTTCAATGGTTGGTGTGGGTAAGGTTTTCCCTCCTCAAAAACAAGTCCTTAAAGATATTTATCTTTCCTTTTATTATGGTGCCAAGATTGGAATCATTGGATTAAACGGTTCGGGAAAATCCACCCTTCTTAAAATTATTGCCGGGGTTGAAAAATCTTTTTTAGGTGATGTTGTTTTTTCTCCGGGTTATTCCATCGGATATCTCGAACAAGAACCAAAACTTGATGATTCAAAAACGGTAATTGAAATTGTGAAGGAAGGGGTGCAGGATGTGGTGGATATTTTAAAAGAATACGAAGAGGTAAACAATAAGTTTAGTGAGCCCATGGGAGATGAAGAAATGAGCCGGCTCATTGAAAGGCAAGCGAAGCTAAACGATTTGATAGAACAGAATAATGCCTGGGAATTAGATGTAAAACTGGAGAGGGCTATGGATGCCTTGCAATGTCCGGATGGAAATCTGCCAATTAAAAATCTTTCAGGTGGAGAAAAAAGGAGAGTGGCCTTATGCCGGTTGCTTTTGCAGGAACCTGCAATCCTTTTGTTAGATGAACCCACCAACCACTTAGATGCAGAATCTGTTCAATGGCTTGAGCTGCATCTTCAGCAATACAAAGGAACTGTTATTGCCATTACCCACGACCGGTATTTTCTCGACAATGTAGCCGGTTGGATTCTTGAGCTCGACCGTGGGGAAGGGATTCCTTACAAAGGAAATTACAGCTCCTGGCTTGAACAAAAGAGAAAACGGCTTGAACAGGAAGAAAAACAGGAAAGCAAACGGGCAAAAACCCTTGAGCGCGAACTTGAATGGGTGCGGATGTCGCCCAAAGCAAGGCATGCAAAATCAAAGGCCAGGTTGCAGAATTACGACAAAATGCTGAATGAAGAACAAAAGCAAAAGGAGGAGAAATTGGAAATTTACATTCAGCCCGGCCCCCGTTTGGGGAATGAAGTTATTGAGGCTGAGAATGTAACCAAGGCCTTTGGCGAAAAGGTTCTTTTTGAAAATCTGAATTTTAAGCTTCCTCCGGCAGGAATTGTTGGAATCATTGGGCCTAACGGAGCGGGGAAAACAACATTGTTCCGGTTAATCATGGGGCAGGCTGCGGCTGATGCAGGAACTTTTAAAGTTGGCCCCACGGTTAGTGCGGCATACATTGACCAATCCCATGCACAGATTGACCCCGAGAAAACAGTATGGGAAACGATTTCAGGAGGCAATGAAGTTATTGATATTGGAAAAAAAACATTTAACTCAAGGGCATACATCGCAAAATTTAATTTTAACGGGGCCGACCAGCAAAAAAAAGTAAATGTGCTTTCAGGAGGAGAGAGAAACCGGCTTCATCTTGCAATGACTTTAAAAGAAGAGGCCAACGTTTTGCTTTTGGATGAGCCTACTAACGACATTGACATTAATACCCTGAGGGCTTTGGAAGAGGCACTGGATAATTTTGCAGGTTGTGCTGTAGTAATTTCACACGACCGCTGGTTTTTAGACCGGGTTTGCACTCATATTTTAGCATTTGAAGGAAACTCCGAAGTGTATTATTTTGAAGGGGGCTATTCTGATTATGAAGAAAATAAACTCAAACGGCTGGGAACCGATATCCCCAAAAAATTTAGGTATAAGAAACTGGTAAAGTAAAAAAATGTAAGATAACAAACGTATCAAAAAATAAAAAATCAAATAAGGATGCTTCCGAATGCCAAAAAAGCGATTATTAAAATTGAAAAGTTGCGTGATTACTGTTTGAACATTGAGCATCCCCACGGAAAGCATAAAGCAGTAATTTTTAAATCATATTTGGGATTTACACAGATAAATGCTGAAGAATTAAAAATTGCAATTTTGGACGGTATTCAAACTGGAAACGCTTTTTTTACTGATGAAGACATTTTTGGAAAAAGGTATTATGTAGATTTTATTTTTCGTAAATTTGACAAGAAAGTTAACATAAGAACCTCATGGATTATAAGGAAGGATGAAGATTTTCCCAGATTAACAAGTTGTTTTATTAAAACCAAAAATTATGACTAACCATTTTAAATTATTGGATGTTATTGCACTGCTAAAAAATTTACCCGGTAAAAAGCTTAAACAAGGGCAGGTGGGAACAATTGTTGAAATTTTTAATAATCATCATTACGAAGTAGAATTTTGCAATAATAGTGGAGAAACCATCACTCTTGTTTCTATTCATGAAAAAGATTTGCTCCTACTCCATTATGAATTGGAAGCTGTTTAGCCCTTCGGCTTAAATTGAAAATAGTTATCGAATTTTATTTTCTCTATCTACATTGAAACCCTCCATTCCAAAAGGCACACGTGATTTTTCCTCTCTGGAAATTGCGAAAAGGAATTTTATTTTTTCAACTATAAAGAAAGTTTTTGAAAAATACGGTTACCAGCCCATTGAAACACCTGCCATCGAAAATCTCGAAACCCTAACGGGAAAATACGGAGATGAAGGAGATAAACTGATTTTTAAAATCCTTAACTCAGGAAATGTTTTGGAACGATTAAAAATTCAAAACTCCGATTTTCAAATAAAAGACATTTCAGAAAAAGCCCTTCGCTACGACCTCACTGTTCCCTTTGCCCGCTATGTGGTGCAGCACCAAAACGAAATCACTTTTCCATTTAAAAGGTATCAGATTCAACCTGTATGGAGAGCCGATAGGCCCCAAAAAGGCCGTTACAGGGAATTTTACCAGTGCGATGCCGATGTTATTGGAAGCAATTCACTGCTAAATGAAGTGGAACTGGTTCAAATAATGAATGAGGTTTATGGTCTTTTGGGAATTTCTGTTTTGATAAAAATTAATAACCGTAAAATTCTTCATGGAATTGCAGAAATTATCGGGGAGAAAGAAAAAGTAATTGATATTACCACCGGAATTGATAAACTGGATAAAATTGGGGTGGATGGTGTTTGCAAAGAGTTAAAGGACAAAGGAATTTCTGATGAGGCTATTCAAAAACTCAGGCCCCTGATTTCTTTTCAGGGAAATGAATCAGAAAAACTATCCATGCTTAAACAGCTTCTTGTTGATTCCGCTCTAGGGAAAAGGGGAATTGAGGAGCTGGAAACGGTTTTTAATTTCATTAATTCAAACATGCCTGGTTCCAATAATTGCCAAATTGATTTTACCCTTGCCCGTGGTTTAAATTATTATACGGGATGCATTTTTGAGGTTAAAGCCAATGAGGTTCAAATCGGAAGCATCTGCGGAGGGGGAAGGTACGATGATTTAACGGGAATTTTCGGTCTTCCGGATGTATCGGGAGTTGGAATTTCATTTGGAATTGACAGGATTTATGATGTGATGGATGAATTAAAAATTTTTGATAAACAGGAAGGATTTAAATATTTTTCGTGTTTTACAAAAGTCCTTTTTGTTCATTTCGGTGAAGCGGAAAGAAATTTTTGCGTTTCGTTGGCTTCAACATTCCGTGCTCAAAATATCAGCACCGAAATTTACCCCGACCTTGTTAAAATCAAAAAACAATTTGATTATGCCAATAAGAAACAAATTCCGTTTGTTATTATCATCGGAACCGAAGAAATGCAAAGCGGAAAGCTATCAATTAAAAACATGCAAACAGGAGAACAGGAAAAATTATCTCCGGAAGAAATAATAATGAAGTTGAGCAAGGTTTAAAAAATTATTCCGCAAATTTTTTCCGTCAAACGAAGCAAAAGTTATGAAATATCAAATCAATTCCCGGATAAATTTTATTGATATCGAAAAAATTCTTACTGAGAATATTAAACTTGAACTCTCTTCCGAATCAAAAAATAAAATTCTGAAATGCCGGAATTATCTCGACAACAAAATATCTACAGCCGATGATTCCATTTATGGAATTAATACCGGATTCGGAGCCCTGCACAATAAAAGAATTTCAAGGCAGGATCTGAATAAACTCCAGCGAAATCTGGTTATGTCTCATGCCTGTGGAGTGGGCGAGGAGGTTCCTTTGGAAATTGTTAAACTGATGTTGTTATTGAAAATTCATGGATTATCACTGGGCCATTCGGGGGTTCAGTTAAAAACGGTTGAAAGACTCATTGATTTTTACAATTACGATGTTTTTCCGGTGATTTATCAACTTGGATCTCTCGGAGCATCGGGTGATTTAGCTCCGCTTGCCCATCTTGCCATGCCTCTCATTGGTTTGGGCCAGGTTTACTATAAAAATAAAAAAACGGATGCGGCAAATGTTTTAAAAAAACTGGGCTGGAAACCCATTGAACTGATGGCTAAGGAGGGGCTGGCCTTGCTGAATGGAACCCAATTTATGAGTGCCTATGCTTCCTGGATAATTATAAAAGCTAAAAATCTTTCCTATCAGGCCGATATAACCTCAGCAATTTCTTTAGATGCTTTTGATTGTAAAACAGAACCATTTAGTGCATTGGTTCATTCTGTCCGTCCCCATAAAGGACAAATAGAAACTGCCAAAAATATTAGCGAAATCCTCCAAGGCAGCGGTCTTGCAAAAAGGAAAAAAACTCACACCCAGGATCCCTACTCATTTCGTTGCATACCTCAGGTGCATGGGGCATCAAAAGATGTAATAGAATTTGCCGAAAAAACTTTTTTGATTGAAATAAATTCAGTTACTGATAATCCTACCATTTTTCCGGATGAGGATGAAATAATTTCTGCCGGAAATTTTCATGGTCAGCCCCTGGCCCTGGCATTTGATTCTTTATGCATGGCCATTGCCGAACTTGGAAGCATTTCAGAAAGGAGAATTTATAAACTTCTTTCCGGCCAGAGAGAACTACCGATTTTTTTGGTTGAAAATTCAGGTTTGAATTCAGGTTTAATGATTCCTCAGTATGTTGCCGCTTCTATTGTAAGTCAGAATAAACAGCTTTGCACCCCCTCTTCGGTTGATTCAATAGACTCATCCAACGGACAGGAAGACCACGTGAGCATGGGTGCAAACGGAGCCACTAAATGTTACAGAGTTATTGAAAATACCGAACGAATCCTTTCTATGGAGTTATTTACCGCTGCCCAGGCCCTTGATTTCAGAAGGCCATTAAAATCATCTCCTCAAATTGAAAAGATAGTGATTGATTTCAGGAAAAGTGTAAGCTTCCTTAAAAGCGACCGGCCCATGCAACCGGAGTTGAATGATTCTCTTTTGTTTTTGAAAAACATCCTGATAAAGAAAAAATTGCAATAGTCAATTGCTTTTAATATTTTCGCGTCCGTTTTAATAAAAAAATAAAATTAACCCCGCAGAATTATACCCCGTTTTTTGCGGTGAAAGGTTGATGAATTAACAGGGTAAAAACCAAAAAAAATCAATCATGAAAAAATCGTTACTCTTTGCAATGGCTGTTATTGTGGGATCTGCATCCTTTGCTCAAAAAACAACTTACGTGATTCCGAAAATTAACCCGGCAGTGGCTGGCAAAACGGCAAAAGCTTTCAGGCGGGCGATGAATGATGCCGCCCCTCAACCTGCCGCTTCACACGTAAAACCAAATCTTTTACCTAAGAAAAAAATTGTTCCAGCTATTCCAAAAGTTTCTTCAACAGAAACTAAAATTGGAGAAAGCACTTACGATTTGCAAACCAACGGTTCGGTTGCCAACCGGATTGTTGCCAATGCAAACGGAACCGTTCAGGCCACCTGGACATTCAGCACTGAGTTAAATGCTTCCTGGGCAGACAGGGGAGCCGGATATAATTATTTTGACGGAACCTCCTGGGGGCCAATGCCCACGGTAAGAGTAGAGGGACCAACAAGGACCGGATGGCCCGAAATAATTACCCTTGCCAACGGAACCGAAGTTATAATTTCTCACGCTCCGGCCGATGCCGCCTTAATCATGTCAACAAGAAACCCATATGGAAGCGGTACCTGGACAACCGGACCTCTTACCAGTCTTGCTCCTCTTTCTATTCTTTGGCCAAGGGCTGCTGCCGGTGGACCGGATGGAAACACCATTCACCTTATTGCCCATAATGAGGCTTCAACAGTTGTTAATGGAGTTACCGGAATGGTTTCTTATTCCCGTTCCCTTGACGGTGGTCAAACCTGGGATATTCAAAGTGCACCAATTCCAGGACTCGACAATACAAACTATGCTTTTTTAAGTGCAGATGGTTATGCAATTTCAGCCAATGGAAATAACATTGCCATTATTTATTTCGGAGCTTTGGAAAGAACTATTCTTGTAAAATCTACGGATAACGGAAACACCTGGACTTCGAGCCAGATTTATGATGTTCCGTTTATCTATGATCCGAACAGTAATAATACAACAGGAACCCCTTTGGGCATTAGTGACCTGAATGGTGACGGTACCGCAGATACACTTAATAACAGCACCGATGGAACGGGAGCAATATTAGTGGATAACAATGGTGTGGTGCATGTTTTCTTTGGGTTTATGAATTATATTGATGATACACCAGGGGATGGTTCATGGTCCTATTTTCCGGGAGTGAACGGAATTGGTTACTGGAATGAAACAATGGGATCCATTCAGCCCCAATTTATTGCCGGTGCTCTGGATATTGATGGAAGTGGTGTGTTACTTGATAATTTATCTGATCCTACCACAGAATTCGGCCAATATGGTTCAGGTTTAACTACCATGCCAAATGCCGGGGTAGATGCCAACGGTTGCATTTATGCTGTTTACTCTTCAATAATGGAAACCCTAAATAGTGGTTCTCAATATTACCGTCATATCTACGCAGTAAAATCATGTGATAACGGTTGCACCTGGTCTTATCCCATTGATATGACAACCGGTGATGATTTTGCCGAGTGCGTTTTTCCATCACTTGCGCATAATGTAGGAACCCAGTTCCAGTTTATTTATCAAAAGGACCCGGAGCCGGGGCTGAACCTCCAGGGAGATCAGGATCCTGTAGGTGTAAATGAAATTATGCACGTGAAAGAAGATGTTACCAGGTTGGATACCGTTATTGGTGCCTGTACCGGTGGTATCAGTGCAAATTCATTTGTTTTTTGCACCGGTGATTCTGTAATGGTTAAGGCCACCTGCGGAACTTCCTGGGCCTGGTCTAACGGAGCAACTTCACAAAATACTTATGTGAAAACTTATGGAACATTAACTTGTGATATAAATACTGTCTGCGGAATTCTTTCTGCTTCACTTGATTTCAGTGCTCCTTCAAGTGCACCAACGGTTACGGTTACTGCATCTGTTTCCACGGCATGTCCTGGGGATTCGGTAATGCTTTCAACTAACCAGGTAAGCAATGCCACCTGGGCCTGGTCTACAGGCGGAACAACCCAATCAATTTATGTTACCGATACAGGAACTTTTATGGTTACAGTTACCAATTGTGGAGGGTCAACCTCAAAATCTATTCATATCAGCGGCCCTTCTGCTCCTGCTGTAACAGTTACTGCCACCCCGGCAAATGCTTGTCCGGGCGATTCGGTAACAATTACAACAAACAATGTCAGCGGTGCTTCATGGAACTGGTCCACAGGAGATAATACTCAAACAATAATTGTAACAACGGTTGATACCTTTATGGTAACTGTTACAAATTGCGGTGGCTCAACAAACGATACAATAATTATTTCGCTTCCGCCAGCACCTGTTGCTGCAATTGACGGAGGTACCTACCTGTGTTCCGGTGACACCATTATGCTTATGGCAAATACCGGAAACGGATTTACCTATATGTGGTCTACCGGTGATTCAACATCAATGATAAATGTTGATACGGTTGGAACTTACACGGTAACCGTAACGAATTGTGCAGGCAGCGATGTTACTTCTGTTACAGTTACTACAACTCCGGCTCCTAACCCGATGATATCTGTAATTGGCAATGACACTACCGTTTGTCAGGGACAAAGTGTGGGCCTGATTGGATCGGGTGCAGGCATTGGAGGTTCTTACCAATGGTCTTCAGGAGAAACTACCAACACTTTAAATGTTACAACCAATGGAACTTATACTCTTAAGGGCTTCAATGCCTGCGGAGACAGTGCTGTTTCAGCACCGGTTACCATTGTTGTTAATCCTTTGCCTCCTGTTCCGGCCATTACCTGTTATAGTTCAGGCGACAGTTGGGGATTTGTTTGTCCGCAATGTACTACCGGAACCTTTCAATGGAAAGTAAACGGAACCCCTGCAGGTGTAAACGACAGTTTGCTTCTAAGCTGGACTGCCGTTGGCAATGGGGCAGTAACCGTTGCAATTACTGATAACAATGGTTGCATGTCCACATCCCCCAATGGAAATTGTTTTGTGGGAATGGAAGAACCATCCATTGCTTCAGGAATAAGTATTTATCCGAACCCAAATGATGGATTATTCTCCCTTGCTTTTAATAATGTTGAAAATGGAAAGTTTAATGTAAGTGTAAAAAATCTCCTGGGGCAGGTTATTTTCCAAAGGAGAGTTTCATTAAACGGAAATAACCGGATGAATATTGACCTTAGGGAATTTGAAGCAGGAGTATATTTCCTCACGGTTTCAGGTTCAAAGGGCGAACAGGTTCAAAAGGTGATAGTAAAATAGTTGTTTATTCCGGCAATGGGAAATTTTTCCCACCGTGAAAATAAAAAATGCTCTCTCAGAAATGGGAGGGCGTTTTTTTTTAAATAAAAACAGACATGCAAATTAATTTGTCTGCCCTCCATTAAGCAAACCCGATGTTCCCGGAAGCAATTTTCATTTGTCAATAAGGTTAAGGTCGTAAAATATCAAATTTACAATGTCTGTTCGTGCATTGGCAAAGGCCTTGTTATCCAAGTCAGCCGATTGAATGCAGTTAACGAAATAATAAACTTTTTCTTTTTTCTCCAGATAGCCTACATACCAACCAATATCTTTGCTGTCTTGTCCGCCCCAGCCGGTTTTTGCTCTTATTACATAGTTCAAAGTATCCTTTACAATCATTATTTTTTTAACAATGTCCATTGAGCGCTGTGAAAAGGGAAGTTGGTTATCGTGAAGTCTTTTTAAAAAATCAATTTGCTGTTTGGGTGAAATACGAAGTCCGCCTGTAAGCCAGAATTTGTCAATACCCCCGGAGGTATCATTGTTACCATAGTTTACTTTGTCAAGCCAATACTTCATTCGTTGTCCACCCACTCGTCTGGCAAGCTCCTGATAATACCAAACGGTAGAATTTTTAAAAGCTGTTTTTAAATCTTGGTCGGTGTTCCAGTTTGGATTTTGTCTTGTTACACTATCCCAGGCGATTACAAAGTTCTCATCTTTTATTACCCCTGTTTCAAGCCCTATAAGTGAATTGCAAATTTTAAAAGTCGAAGCTGGTGAATAGCTTTGCTCGAAATGTTCCTTATTATAAAAAATATATTTATCAGATTGTGGGTCGTAAAGCACGAAAGAACCTTCAACATTAAATTGGTCGTAATACTTTTTAAATTCGTCACGAATTTCTGTGGTTTGATTATGCTTACAAGCAATCATTCCGAAAATTGCCGGTATCAAAAGGAATATTGTGAGTTTGGTTTCCTTTGTCCACTCCTGAATTAGGCTTACACTTTTATTGTTCATGATTAACTTCAATTAAAATTTACAGACGAAAATAGTAATGGATTACCCCTTATTTTGTATATAAACGTGAGTTTTCATAAAAAGAAAGTCCTAACACAGATTTTCGTTATGGTAATAAAGCCCCTAAATCGCTAAAACACAAAATCCCTTTAAAAATTTTGAGGGATTTATACAATTTGGACATTTATTTGAAATTCATCCTTCCCGCACCCTTGATCCCTGAAGGGACCAGCCCACTTACTCTTGAACGTTAATCACTTCGGTGAAAAAAGGGTGAGGGTAGGAAAAGATTGTTTTATTTGGTTAAATGGTATTAGAGCTTTTGTGTTTTTGTGGCAAGATAAAAAATTTAACCTGTTTTTTTTCAGAATGATATTTGTAACCTTATCCAAAACGCACGGTCATTGATTGAAGTTTAGGCATGTCGAAAAAAAATTGCCCCTAACAAAGTACATTTCTAAAAAAGCATTATTTCTCTCTGAAATAAATCCGGATGGGCACCCCTGTGAAATTAAAATTCTCACGGAGTTTATTTTCCAAAAACCTTTTATAAGATTCCTGAATGTATTTTGGAAGGTTGCAAAAAAAGGCAAAAGCCGGGCTTCCGGTAGGCAATTGTGTAATGTATTTTATTTTTACATGTTTACCTTTAAGGGCGGGAGGAGGGTAATGTTCAATGATTGGAAGGAGGAGATTATTTAATTCAGAAGTGGTAATTTTTTTTCTCCGGTTTTGAAAAACCTCCACAGCAGTTTCGAGCGCTTTGAAAATTCTTTGTTTGTTTAAAACAGAGGTAAAAATTATTGGAACATCTGTAAAGGGTTGAAGTTTATGCCTTATCTGGGCTTCAACTTCTTTGGCCTTATTGGTATTTTTTTCCACTAAATCCCATTTGTTAACGAGGATAACAATTCCCTTATGGTTCTTTTCGGCCAAAAGAAAAATATTTATATCCTGGGAAGAAATTTCCTCCGTACCGTCAATGAGCAAAAGGCAAACATCACTTCCTTCAATGGTGCGGATGGAACGCATAACGGAATAGAATTCCAGGTCCTCATGCACTTTTGTTTTTTTTCGCACTCCGGCAGTATCCACCAGAATAAAATCAAATCCGAAGGAGTGGTACCGGGTGTCAATGGCATCCCGCGTTGTTCCTGCAATGGGAGTAACAATATTCCTTTCGGTTCCTATCAGGGCATTTATAAATGAAGATTTGCCAACATTGGGCCTACCGACCACGGCAAATCTCGGCAGCCCTTCGGTGCTTTCAATTTCTTTTTCGGCTAAAACTTTTGCCACATCATCAAGCAATTCACCGGTTCCGCTTCCGCTGATGGAGGAGAGAAGATAAATTTCCCCCAGGCCTAAAGAATAAAATTCAGCGGCCTCCGCACGGTTTTTAAAATTATCCACTTTGTTTACTGCCAGAAAAATTTTTTTTCTGCTTTTGCGCAGCAGGGCAGCTACTATTTCATCGGCACCCGTTATTCCGGTAGAAACATCCACCATGAAAATTATGGCGTCAGCTTCCTCAATGGCAACAATTACCTGTTTGCGGATTTCTCCTTCAAAAACATCCTCAGAATTTATAACGTAGCCACCGGTATCCACAACAGAAAATTCCTTTCCGTTCCAGTCGGCTTTGCCATAATGCCTGTCGCGCGTAACCCCGCTTACAGCATCCACAATGGCATTCCGGCTTTCGGTTAAGCGGTTAAAAAGTGTTGATTTGCCCACATTAGGCCGGCCAACAATTGCTACTATATTGCTCATAAGTATCCGTATTTTCTTAGCTTTCTTTCATCTCCCCGCCAATCCTTATCCACTTTCACAAACATTTCAAGAAAAACTTTTTTATTCAGAAATTTTTCAAGATCCTGGCGAGCCTGGGTGCCAACGGTTTTTAATTTTTCACCCTTGTGGCCAATGATTATTCCCTTCTGGGAATCCCTTTCAACCATTATTTCAGCCCTTATTCTGATAATACTTTCCTTTTCAATAAAGGATTCAACAAATACTTCGCAAGAGTATGGAATTTCCTTTTGATAATTCATTAATAATTTTTCGCGGATGGTTTCAGAAACAAAAAATTTTTCAGGTTTATCAGACAATTCATCGCTTTCTTTTGGAAAAAAGGGAGGAGAGGGTGGAATGGTTTCCAAAATTTTTTCGAATAACTGTTTAATGTTTGTTCCGGTTAAGGCAGAAACGAAAAAAATCCGGGCCATGGGAAAAATATTTTCCCAAAATTTTTTTTTCTCATTTTCAATTCCATTTTTGGCTAAATCCATTTTATTGATAAGCAGAAACAATGGAGTGGTTGATTGTTGAATCCTGGAGATAACTTTTTCTTCAGCAACCTTAGTTTCGAAAATATCGGTAACAAATAAAATCACATCGGCATCCTCAAGGGCTGAATTTACAAATCCCATCATTCCTTCCTGCAGCTTATAAGCAGGTTTAAGAACACCGGGTGTATCTGAATAAACAATTTGGAAATCTTCACCATTCACAATCCCCATTATGCGGTGGCGGGTTGTTTGTGCTTTGGAAGTAACTATGGAAAGATTTTCGCCCACAAGAGCATTCATCAAAGTTGATTTGCCAACATTTGGGCTTCCAATGATGTTTACAAAACCGGCTTTATGGCTCATTGAAATTTTTTGTTTTTTTGAAAAAAAAAGCATTAAAATACAAACACAATATAATGAAGAAAGGCGCACAAAGCGCCTCTCCTTTGTAGCGGGGGCCAGACTCGAACTGACGACCTTTGGGTTATGAGCCCAACGAGCTACCACTGCTCCACCCCGCAATTTTGAATGGCAAATGTAAGCATTTTTTTATTAGGTTAAATTAATAATTCCAGGTTCTCGCAATAAAACTTTGCTTTACTCTTCGCCTTTTCTGCAAGTAATGCGGTAAAAATTTTAAACACAAAGAGAACGGAGGAATCTCACAGAAATTCAGGTTTCATGCATTAAAACTCTGCGCACCTCTGCGCCTTCTCTTTGTACTCTGCGTTAAAAATTTTAAACCGCAGAGAACGCTGAAATTTTTCGCTGAGAACCGCAGAGAAAATAAGTTTTAATGCGTGAAACCTGCACAGAGATTCACAGAGAAAAATAACTGTAACTGAAGTTACGCAAAAACATTAATTTCCAAAATACAAATTTCAAAATACAAATAATATTCAATATCAAAATTTCAACTTTCAAACCGTCTGCTATCTTGATTTTTCGAATATTGTTGAAAAAATTTTCTTTAGCGGTTTAGAATTATCTTTATTGGTCATTGGAATTTATTTGCAATTTGATTGTTGTTATTTGTAATT
>JAHEZO010000337.1 GCA_023250995.1 Flavobacteriales bacterium
CAGTTTAAGCATTGCCTCGAGGGCATCCTTCATTTTATCGGCTTGTGTTCCAACGTAAGCCGAAACAAAATGGGAATCTTCTTTTTTGGAGGGGGATGAGAAGGAAGCCCTGGCCGAATATGCAAGGGCTTTGGCCTCCCTTATTTCCTGAAAAACAATGGAAGATAACCCACTGCCAAAATATTCGTTGAACAGGGAACCTTTCGGGAGGAGTTCTTTGGAAAATTGTTTTGATTTTGAAATCAAAAGCATTTCGGCCTGCACCATGTCGTAATCTACAAAAAACGATCTGTTGGATGTTGTTTCCTGTTCTTTGAAAATTACAGGGGGAGGGCAATCCCTCAGGCCCGAAACTGATTTGTGATTTCTGGATAAAAGAGACAAAACGTTTTTAGGATCTTTTTGGCCATAATAAAAAATCCGGTGTTTAAATTTTGTGAGTGATTTTATTTTCTCTACAAGTTCTGAAGATTTTATTGCAGCAATTTCGGTATTTGAAAGTATGTTCCTGAAAGGCGAGTTAAGGCCATAAACTGCGAAATCGCGCATGGCAGAGTTAAGAATCAGCCCCTTGTTTAATTTAGCATCCGACCGCTCCTTTTCAATTCCCTTAATTAAATCGGAAAGAGCCGTATCATCGGGAATTACATTTTCTAAAAAATGTTCGAATAAAACCAATCCTTTTTCGAAAGAATCTTCCAGGCCGCTGAGATAAACATATACCCTGTCTCTGGATGAAAAAACGTTGAATGAAAGTCCGAGCTTGAAAAATTCTTTCCTGAGTGCTTCAGCAGTGTAATTATTGGTTCCAAGAAAGGGGAGGTATTTAATTGCTAGTCCAATTTTTTTGTCATTGTCGGTTCCCATGTCGAGTATATAATACATGGTAAAAATATCGTTGGTTGAATTATGAATGTAAGCAAACGGAACTTCCCCGAGCATGTCATTTTTAATAGCTGAATTAAAATCCACAAAAACCGGATTAATTCTGTTTTCGGGAATGGCATCAAATTTTTTGAAAAAATCAGATTGTTCGTTTCTTTCAATATTGAGGGGGGTGATATGTGGTTTTTCCACCTTAAAAACTCCTTCATCAATTCCTTTTATTTTTTTTACACTAACATAATTATTGTTCAGATTTTCATTTGCAAATTTTACAATTTCGGCTTTAGTTATTTTTCTCAGAGAGGAGATTTCATTCACTTCCTCCTCCCATTTTTTTTCCAAAATGAAAGAAAAGGTCATTTTATAAGCACGGCTGCCATTATTTTCCATTTGCTGGGTTTCATTCAGTCGCATATCGTTTATTACGGCCTCAATCATCCAGTCGTCAAATGCACCTTTTTTAATAAGGGATAATTGGGATAACAAGAGGTCTTTAACTTCGTCTAGTGATTGCCCCTGCCTGGGAACTCCGCTCATTGTAAAAGTGGAATAATCATGTTGCTCGTCAAAGCCGCAACTTCCCCTGAGAATTTTTTGGTTCTGAACAAGATTCAGGTCAATTAACCCGGCAGTGCCATTGCTTAGAAGAGAACTGATAATTTTTAAGTATTGCACATTTTTCGAATGAACTCCTTCATTTCTGAACCCAATCATCACCGATTCTGCAGTGGGGCCTTTCACTTCCTTCAGTATTGGGTTGTTAATTGATGGCTCGGGCAAAAACTTAAAAGAAGGAACCGGTTTCGGTTTCATTTTTCCAAAATATTTATCAATCATTGCCACCGCACTATCCGGGTTAATATCCCCCGAAATGCAAATGGCCATATTATTGGGCACATAGTAAGTATCAAAAAACTCATGAATTTTTACAAGAGATGGATTTTTCAAATGCTCTCCTAAACCGATGGTTGGCTGAGTCCCATAAGGGTGATTTTTGTATAATTCCCCATTCAATATTTTTATAATTTTTCTGTAATCATTGTCCTGGCCACGGTTAAATTCTTCATAAACTGCTTCAAGTTCTGTATGAAAGAGACGGAGTGTTAATTCACTGAAACGTTCCGATTCCAAAAAAAGCCATTTCCCGAATTCATTGGAGGGGATATCATTAACATAAACGGTCATTTCATCGGAGGTAAAGGCGTTGGTTCCGGTGGCACCTAAAGAAGAAATCATTTTATCATATTCATTCGGAACGGCAT
>JAHEZO010000054.1 GCA_023250995.1 Flavobacteriales bacterium
TTTTTTATTTACACTGAAAAAGATACCAGGAAAGATGAAACAGTATTTGTTGAACAAGGGAAACCGGTTTTATTTGGAGCTGCCAATGAAAAAGGAATTAAACTGGATGGATTGAAACCCGTAATTATTAATATTAATGAAAACGGAAATTCTGTAAATGATTTATGGGTGCATGACGAAAAGGATAAAACAAAGGCTTATATACTTGCAAGGATGTTTGACCATCCGGATGAAAAAAATCATTTTCCCAGGCCATTTGGTGTTTTTTATGTTGAAGACAGGCCTGTTTATGAAGTTGAAATGGAAGAACAGATTAATTTTATTTCAGAAAAGAAGGGTAAACAGAGTTTGGATAAAATTCTTTCGGGGGATAAAACCTGGGCTATTCAGTAATAATACCTTTTAGCGTAATAATACAATCTTTTCCTTCCATCACGCTTATTTTCCTGAAAGGATTAATGCTCAATATTAACTTGAGTTTTGGATAAGTCAATGAATATGGGCTTATGACAATTTAGGCAGAATTAATTTGAACTGAATAATTTTTTTTTGCTACCAAGACGGTAAGACACAAAAAATTTTCTTAGGCTTTATTTTCTTAACAAAAATGGAAGTTTCCTTTTATTCTTATCCAATACTGACTTTATTAGGTGGGCTGGTCCAATCAGGCATTATGGGTGCGAAAAGGAAGAAATTAAAATAAATGTCTAAATGGTATAACTTCAATCGTGCCTCGCCCCTTCAATAATTCGAAAGATATGAAGCGTTGCGGGAAATAATGCATCCATCGTTTCCTGCGCTCCTTTGGTTGAACCGGGTAAAGCCAGGATAAGAGTTTCACCCTTCATTCCTGCAATACCGCGTGAAAGCATCGAGTAAGGAGTTCTATCCTGTCCGTATTTACGGGCAGCCTCAATGATACCGGGAATTTCTTTTTCAAGGATTGGACGAATTGCCTCAGGAGTAACATCCGTAGGCGAAAGTCCCGTACCTCCCGTAATAATTATCAGATTGATTTTCTCCGCACAATATTTCAAAACATTTTCCTGAATAATTTTTATTTGATCGGGAATGATGATGTAATCCGCAATGGCAACATGGCATTGTTCCAGTTTTTTTATTATTGCTTTTCCGGCTTTGTCTTCTTTTTTCCCTGCAGAAATGCTATCAGAGCATACGATTACTACACCTTTCAAATCTTTTCTGAACTTATCAATAAAATCTGATTTTCCTCCTGTTTTATCTTTCAGTTTAACCGAAAGAATTTCAATCCCTTTATCAATTGGTTTAAGCATATCGTAAATAGTAAGAGCCACTACCGAGGCTCCATGCATTGCTTCCACTTCAACACCGGTTTTGTAAATGGTATGAACCTCAACCTCGATTTTAATATTCAATTCTGATATTTCATAATTCACTTTTGTGAACTCAACCGGGATAGGGTGGCAATCAGGAATCATTTCACTTGTTTTTTTTACGGCAAACAATCCGGCCACCCTTGCAGTATCAAGAACATTTCCCTTGGGAACGGAATTGTTTTTAACTGCCAAAATAGTTTCGGGTTTTCCTACTTTCACAACTGCAGTGGCAGTAGCTTTTCGAAGGGTTGTGGTTTTGTGGGTGATGTCAATCATGGGGTTTCTGTTTACTGTTTACTTGGTATTGGGTATTGGGTAATGGGTATTGGTTACTTGTTACTTGTTACTTGTTACTTGTTACTTGTTACTTGTTACTTGTTACTTGTTACTTGTTACTTGTTACTTGTTACTTGTTACTGGTTACTGGTTACTGGTTACTGGTTACTGGTTACTGGTTGCTGGTTACTGGTTACTGGTTACTGGTTGCTGGTTACTGGTTACTGGTTACTGGTTACTGGTTACTGGTTACTGGTTACTGGTTACTGGTTACCTGTTACTGTGTAATTTCATTTTCATCAAATAGTATTTTCTTTCCAAACAAAAGTTCCATCGTCAAATATTTCTTTCCCGAAAATCGGGACATTTGATTTTATCATTTCTACAATTTCTATGCAGGAATCAAAAGAAGCTTTTCGGTGCTTTGAAGAAGTAAAAACAAACATGTTAATTTCTCCTTTATTCACTTTTCCAAGGCTATGGTAAATATGCAAACATTCAAGATCAAATTTTGAAAAGGCGAATTCCCTGATTTTGTAAAACTCCTTTTCGGCCATTTCAGTGTAGGTTGAATAATCAATGGCACAAACGGTTTTCCCTTGAATTAAATCTCCCCTAACCTGGCCCAGGAAAATGCTATGGGCACCAATGTTTGTTTTTGAGCCGTGTTTTTTAATGGAATCACAAATAAACCGGGCATCAATAGCACCCTCAACAAAAACATTTTTTTTGTTTTTTGAAGTCATACGAAACTTTTTTTTCTAACATGATTATTAAAAAAACTTTAATGAATTATCCACCGGCAAAAGGAGGCAATAGTACAATCTCACTGTTTTCTTCAATAATATAATTTTCATTCACAAGCTCCATGTTAACGGCAATTTTGAAATCAAGTTGATTGATTTGTGGAAATTCCCTGGCCAGAAATTTTTTCAAAGAAAAAACATCTATGCCCGGTTCCACTTCAAGAACTTTTTTTTTAATTAATTCGGATAACTTCCCGAAGGTTACAATATTAATTTTCATGGTACAAGGATGCATTTATAAAATCATTTTTTGAATTAACGTTCATAAAAACCAATTCAGGATTTAAAAACAGCTCCGAAATTTCTGCCATTTCAACTTTAAAATATTTAAATGAATCATAAATTTTGTACTTCTTTTTAAGCAATAATTCTAAAAATAATCCGGAACAACTTTTTTTGTAAATCCCGCAAAGCGGCTCAATTTTTCCATTATTTAAAGGAACCGTAATTTCAAAATCAACTGAACGATGAATTAAATAATTAATAATTTTTGAGTTAATAAAAGGCATATCACAGCTCAATACCAAATTGAATTTGGTTTTGGATTGTTTCAATCCGGTATAAATCCCGCCCATGGGACCGCAATCAATTATTAAATCAGAAAAAACAGGGTATCCAAATTGCGAATACTCAAGGTTATTTGAAATAATAATTATATTATTCGTGCTCTCTTTAATGGTTTCAATTACATATTCAATCATCCTTTTCCCTCTTAGCATGGCCAATCCCTTATCTTCTCCCATTCTGGAACTTTTTCCACCTGCCAAAATTATTCCGGTTAGCTCCATTAAATATTATTTTTAGTTTTCGTTTCTTTTCAGGTTAATATCCTGTGAACTTCTGCGAATTCTCCCATCTTAAAAATTTCTTTCTTTTTTTCAGAATCCTCTTTAATTGCAGGAAGATAAATCAGCGAATCAGCTTCTGAAAATGACTTCATCATATATGATTCCTGTCCGTCCAAAACAACAACACCATTCCCTAGGATTTTTCCTCTCAAAAAATTTGCACGGCCCGAACTATATTTAAAATCCTTTAAAATTTTTAAATTATTAACCGGTAAAAAACAATTATCGAACCCTATGATTTTCTTAATAGCAGGCAAAACATATTCATAAAAACACACTAAAGTTGCAGCGGGATTCCCCGGCAAAGCAAAAACAAATTTGTTTTTTTTTCTTCCAAAAACAGAATTCTTTCCAAAAAATATAGGTTTCCCCGGTTTTTGATTTACCTTGTAAAAAATTTCCTCAACATTATTTTCAAACAGGCAACCTTTTACTAAGTCATATTCCCCAACCGAAATTCCTCCGGTGATAATTAAAACGTCAGATTTTTTGAGTCCTGCCTTTATTTTATCTGATAAATTTTTTTTTGTATCCCTGGCTTTTAAAACCGAAACCGGTTTTATCCCGATATTATTAAGGGCAGCTTTCAAAGTCAAAGAATTCGACTCGTAAATTTGGCCCGGTTGAAGCTCTTTTCCAATTTCCTGCAACTCATCACCTGTTACAATAATTGAAATTTTAGGTCTTCGGTAAACAAAAACTTTTTTAATTCCAAGCGAAGCCAGAAAACCAATTGCAGCCGGACTTAACTTTGTTCCTTTTTTTAAAGCAATTTCACCTTTTTTAATGTGAAACCCAACCAACCTTATATTTTCATTTCTTTTTAAATTGGAGGAAAGGATATTTAAGTAGCCGTTTTCAACCAGGGTGTTTTCCTGCATTACAACACAATCTGAATTCTGTGGAACAGGAGCACCGGTAAAAATCCGAATGGCACCCTTGGGAGGGACAATAAATCTATTTTTTTCTCCGGCTTTAACTTCACCTGAAATATTCAATTTCATTTTCCGCTCATGGAAATTAATTGCATAACCATCCATGGCAGATTGCCGGAAAGGTGGTAAATCAAGGGGGGATAAAATATCCTCCGCAAGAATTAGATTTACCGCATCACCTAGAAATATTTTCACAGGGTCCAATGAAAATATATTTTCCATTAATAATATTTTCGCCTCCTCTACACTAATCATTTTATCATTAATTTAATGCTTGCAAAAATTAACACAGCCGAAAGCAAATACCTAAGGGCAGTCTGATTCAAAACCCGGCTTCCAAAATATGAACCGGTAAATCCTCCAATAACTGCCGCAACCATCCACAAAAAAATTTGATGGGAAAAGGTTGCCCCGCTGTAAAGCAGTCCGGTAAAACCTGACAAAGAATTAACCAAAATAAATAAGGAGCTAACTGCAGCAGCTTCTTTCAGTGATGCCCATCTTGAAAATATTAGAATAGGAGACAAAATAATTCCACCTCCAATCCCAATAATGCCTGAAACAAAACCAATTCCACCGCCAATGAGCAAGGAAGGAAAAAGTTGAAATTCTCTTTTCTCTTCTAATGTCTTTTTGGTGTAAGAACCTGCAAGCCTGAAGGCAGCCACCAGAAGGCATAACCCTAGAATTATTTCGTAAATATGTGTTTCCGGATTTATGTTTGCTCCAATAAATGACATAGGAATTGAAAGTATTGCAAACGGAAAAAATAGTTTCCAGCGAAAATTTCCACTCCTGAAAAATTGAAAAAAAGCAATTCCCGAAACAAGAATATTCAGAAGTAATGCTGATGAGCGCATTTCAACAGGGTTAAAATTGAACAATGCCATTAATGCCAGATACCCGCTCGCCCCTCCATGCCCTACCGAGGAATATAAAAATGAAATAATGGCCAATAAAAACAGAAATTCAAAGGAAATTAACTCCATATTTTTTTTACAAAACAACCATTTGATTTAATGACCAGACATGATAATTATCATTCTCTTTTGTGATAAAATTCATAGTTTTAAATATTATTTCATCTTTTTTTTGCTCCCAAAACCTACATCCTAAAAAACCATGCGGAAAAAAATTATTTTCTTCTTTGTGAGCACATTCTTTGGGCTTTCCGGATTTTCACAAAATTCAGAACCCTCCGAAAAAAAAGCATCCTTTAAAATTGATTGGGCCGGTCAATTGACTTTTGCCAAAGATTTAAAAACGAATGTATTTTTTACTCTTGGGGGGCCTAACCTAAAAGTTGGGTTTGAAAAAATTGTATTGAATGCCGGAATGTTTCCTTCGCTGAAATACAATTACGGATACGATTTAAAAATTGATAAAACTCCTCTGTCGCCAATTTTAGGAACAGGAATTCAGATTTCGTATAAACACTGTGTAGCAGGATGTGTTTTTTACTCAATAAAAAATATCTGGTTTGCTGCACCTGCCATTGGATATAAATTCAAATAGTAATAAATAATTTAAATTTTTCTTATGAAAAAAAATTGGCTGTTTTTAATCTCCTGCTTAATTACCATAAATCTTTTCGCCCAAAAAAGTGAAGAGCATTTTAAAACAATTTGTGCCACCTGCCATACCATTGGAAAAGGCCTTTTGGTGGGCCCGGATTTAAAAGGTGCATATAACCGGCATCCCGAAAAATGGCTGCTCAAATGGATTAAATCATCGCAAACAATGGTAAACGGAGGGGATAAAACTGCTGTTGAATTGTTCAATAAATACAACATGATTCCTATGCCGGATAATCCTCAGCTTTCGGATGCTGATATAAAAGCATTAATTGCCTATATCAAAAAGGAAAGCGGGGATTCAGACGAAAAAACCGCCACTTCTGAAAAGCCTGGTTCAGAGACAAGTTCCCCTAAACCCTCAGACAACAAAAAACCGGAAAACAATCCCATGCCAACTCCTGTTGCAACCACACAGGCCGGAGGGAATCCGTCTCAACCTGAAAACGCAGGCAGTATCTCTTTGACGGGAAATTCAGGTTCGCCAGGAAATCCAAATAATGTTAATGGTTCAGGGAATTTATTTTTTTACATGGGCATTAGTTTAATTCTATTATTTTTTCTAACGGTAATTGCGGTCCTCACCAGATCTGTAATTACACTGTCAAATGAATTAAAGAGGAATTATTTGGAAAAGAATGGAAAATAATTTTTAGCAGTACCGGGCCTATACTTTTTCCAGACAGTATTTTGAAATTCTAAGAATACAAAAAACTTACTTACCATGAACAACAGCCGAAGAAAATTTCTGAAGAATTTTGCCCTCTCGGGAACAGGGACATTCGTATTGTCTCAACTTTCACTGGGCGGATTTAATGAGGCATTTGCCCTTTTTGATCCGGTGGATGTAAAAAATCCTCTGGCAGCATATCCAAACCGCGATTGGGAAAAAACCTATCGCGATTTATGGAAACACGAAAGCGAATTTACATTTTTGTGTGCACCAAACGACACGC
The DNA here is from genome assembly GCA_023250995.1 of Flavobacteriales bacterium. Taxonomy (GTDB): domain Bacteria; phylum Bacteroidota; class Bacteroidia; order Flavobacteriales_H; family JAHEZO01; genus JAHEZO01. The sequence goes on from JAHEZO010000054.1 coordinate 6,754, forward strand.
ATAATTGCTTGTTAAAAGCACATGTAAAAAATGATACCATCGTGCGCCTTGCCCCAAGTTTCGGATTTTCAAAAGCTGAAGATTTGCAGGGAAATCAGGCTTCGGCACGCTGGGAGCCGCGCTGCTGTCAAAAAGGATTGGCTTTGGCCAGGAGATTTTATGGCGACAGAAGGGTTAAATATCCCGTAATCCGTGAAGGTTTTTTGCAATGGGTAAAAGATGGATTTCCAAGAGAAGCCAATGGAAAAGCTCCGGCAAAATATTTTGAAGGAAGGGGTAAAGAGGCATTTGTAAAAATTACCTGGGACGAAGCCTCGGAATACACGGCAAGAGTATTGGAAAATATTGCGAAAACCTACAACGGAGAGCAAGGGAAAAAATTTCTGGAAGAACAAGGATACGATGCTCACATGGTGGAAGCCACACATGGCAAGGGAGTTCAGGTGTTGAAATTCAGAGGAGGAATGGCTGCCTTAGGAGTGACACGAATATTCGGAATGAACCGGTTTGCTAATTCGCTTGCACTTCTGGATGCCAAAATTAATAATGTTGGGCCCGAAGAGGCCAAAGGGGCAAGGGCCTGGGACAGTTATGCATGGCACACCGATTTGCCTCCGGGTCATCCGATGGTAACAGGACAACAAACGGTAGATTTTGATCTTGTTTGTGTTGAGCACACCAATCATATTGTGGTTTGGGGAATGAACTGGATTACCACCAAAATGCCGGATGCACATTGGCTCACGGAGGCAAGAATGAAAGGGGCTAAGGTCACCGTGATTGCGTGTGAATACAGCGCTACTTCAAATAAAGCAGATAATGTTTTAATAGTTCGCCCCGGTGTTACCCCGGCATTGGCTTTAGGTTTTACCAATGTAATTATCAATGAAAAATTATTTGATGCTGATTATGTTAAAAAATATACCGACCTGCCCTTTCTGGTGAGAATGGACACAAACCAGTTTTTAAAACCTACGGAAGTTGTAAAAGATTATCACCAAAAAGATTTAGTGGATTATTTACATGTAATGAAAGAGGGGGAAAAGCCCAGCCCGAATTTTAAACAGGGACAGGCATTTGTAACTGAGAAAAACCGGAATGAATGGGGCGATTTCATGATCTGGGATGAAAAGTTAAACTCGGTTAAACCAATTTCGAGAGATGATTACGGAAAAAAAATGATAGATAACGGAATCAATCCCTCACTGGAAGGAAAATATAAAGTGACATTGGCCGATGGAAAAGAAGTTGAAGTAAGAACTGTATTTGATCTCGTGAAACAATATGTAAACGAAAATTACAGCCCGGAAACGGTTTCTGAGTTAACCTGGGCCCCTGTGGAAGGAATAAAAACGATTGCAAGGGAGATAGCAAAAAATTCGGGCAAAACATTGTTCACCATGGGAATGGGCCCCAATCAATTCTTCAACAACGATTTGAAGGACAGAACAGTTCTTATGCTTGCATCCCTCACTAAAAATATTGGTCGAGTCGGAGGTAATGTTGGAAGTTACGCTGGGAATTACCGTGCTGCATTCTTCAGTGGTTTGCCAACTTATATTTTAGAAAATCCTTTCAACATTCAAATGGAAGAAGGAAAACCTGCAGAGATAAAAAAATATTTTTCCTACGAGTCGGCTCACTTTTTCAATAACAGCGACCGGATGTTGAAAGTAGGAAACAAGGTCCTTACGGGAAATACTCATATGCCTACCCCCACCAAATCTGTAATGGTCTCAAACGGAAATTCCCTGCTCGCAAATAATAAAGGGCATTATGAGGCCGTGGTAAATGCCTATCCAAAAGTGGAATTTATCGGTGTGTTCGACTGGTGGTGGACCGGTTCCTGCGAATATGCCGATATTGTTTTTGGCGTTGATTCGTGGGGTGAATTCAAATCTCCTGATGCAACCATGTCGGTCACCAATCCATTCCTGTATATTTATCCGAGAACACCACTCGCCAGAATATATGATACCAAAGGAGACCTGGAAGCGATTGCCGGAATAGCCAATGCAATGGCGAAACTCACCGGGGACAAACGTTTTAATGACTATTTCAAATTCATGAACGAGGGAAAACCTGAGGTTTACCTTCAGCGTGTTTTCGATGCGAGCAATGCCACAAAAGGATATAATGTATTGGAACTAGAGGCAAAGGCAAAAGAAGGAGTGCCCACTTTGTTGATGTCAAGAACCTACCCAAAATTTGTAGGATATGAACAAGTGGAAGAAAGTAAACAGTGGTACACAAAAACGGGAAGACTGGAATTTTACCGGGACGAACCTGAATTCCTTGCTGCGGGAGAAAATTTACCCGTACACCGAGAGCCGATTGACTCCACACATCATGAACCAAATGTAATTGTTTCAAAGGAACATCCTTCCATCAAGCCTGCTTCCCCGGAGAGTTATGGAATTTCAAAAGATAATATGTCAACTGATGTTCGCCAGGGAAGAAATGTGGTGAAATCCTGGGAAGAATTAAAACTGACACAACACCCTCTTACCAATGCCGATAAAAATTTCCGTTTCATTTTTCACACGCCCAAATACAGGCACGGTGCACATACCACACCCGTAGATACTGATATTGTTGCAGTTTGGTTTGGCCCTTTTGGGGATATGCACAGGGGAGATAAACGTAAACCTTTTGTTACTGAATTATATATTGATATAAACCCGCTGGATGCAAAAGAACTCGGTGTGGAAGATGGCGATTATGTATGGGTGGATGCCGACCCGGAAGACCGACCGTTCAGAGGTTGGAAAGAAAAGAAAGATTCTTCCGCGTATGAATTGGCACGTCTGCTTTGCAGAGCCCGATACTACCCCGGCACACCTCGGGGAATCACCCGGATGTGGCACAATGCCTATGGCTCAACTTACGGATCAGTGGAAGGATCGAAAAAAAATGCTGACGGACTGGCAAAAAATTCCAAAACAGGTTACCAGTCTATGTTCCGTACCGGATCCCATCAAAGTTGCACAAGGGCATGGCTTAAACCCACCCTTCTCACCGATTCACTGGTAAGAAAAAATAATTTCGGGCAGGTGATTGATAAAGGATTTGAACTCGATGTTCATGGAGCAACTGGAGCTCCCCGTGAAGCATTCGTAAAAATAGAGTTTGCTGAAAAAGGAGGAGTGGATGGCAAGGGACTCTGGGAAGGAGCAAAGAAAAATATGAGGCCCACTTATGAAAACGATGATTTTAAAAAATTTATGAAGGGTGGTTTTACCAAAATGAAAACGGCCACAGCACAGACTCCAAAAGCAAAATAATATTCATCGGATTTAAAATTATTTTCAAAAACACTCTATGGCACAAGTTAAAAACTGGCAGCTCAACAGGGAAATGCAATACCCCTATGACGACAATCGTCCGAAAAAACAAATTGCCTATATTTTTGATACAAACAAGTGCATTGCTTGTCAAACTTGCACTGTAGCATGCAAAACAACCTGGACCTCGGGCAAAGGGCAGGAGACCATGTTTTTCAATAACGTGGAAACAAAGCCTTATGGAGGATATCCATTGAAATGGGACGTGAATACCCTGAAAACAATGGGGGATCAGCCCTGGGACAAAACAACAAAAACATTTAAGGGGAAAACTATTTTTGAAGAATCGGGTGGCGATAATGTGAAAGGATGGAGACCCGAAGAACGTGATTACGCTTTCCCGAATATGGGAGAAGACGAATGCTCCGGAATTGTAAACAAAGGTTCCTTCTTTAGCGGAATTCATGATGTTTGGATGTTTTATCTTGCCCGCATCTGCAATCATTGCTCTTATCCTGCCTGCCTGGCAGCCTGCCCCCGAAAAGCAATTTACAAAAGGCAGGAGGACGGGATTGTACTTATTGATGAATCCCGATGCCGCGGCTACAGGGAATGCGTTAAAGCATGTCCATATAAAAAAACTTTTTTTAATATGGTAACCAGGGTTTCAGAAAAATGCATTGGTTGTTATCCTTTGGTTGAGCAAGGCGAGCAACCAAGATGCGTTCAAACCTGTATCGGTAAAATAAGAATGCAGGGATTTATCAGCAAACCGGGGGAGGCCAGGGCCGACAACCCCATCGACCAGTTGGTTCACATTAAAAAAATTGCATTGCCTTTGTATCCACAGCACGGTACCGAACCTAACGTGTATTACGTACCCCCAATCCATGTTCCGGTTGATTTCTTAAATCAACTTTTCGGTCCAGGTGTTGAAAATGCCATTGCCGCTTATAAAAAAGTTAAGGAGGATAAACAGGCACTGGGGGCCTTCCTTCTCTTTGGAAATTCACCAAAAACTATTCACTCTTACAAAGTGGAAGGTGACTTTACCGTAGGATATAATGAGCAAGGGGAAGTGCTCACCAGAGTACCATTCACCGAACCTGTTTTTGTAAGGCCTTACAGCGATGAAAAATACGGAACTTTCAGGCACAATACGCCATAAATTTCATAAACCTTTAATACAATTAATTAATTTTTTCATGAAAACAAAAAACTGTCTTCTGATAATTGCAATAATAGGGGCATTCGCTTCCAATGCGCAAACAGGATTAACCATCAAATCTGGGAAGGTTGATTCCATACCGAAAAAAAATTCAAAAAGTTCCATTTGGACTAAAGTAGCTCCGGTTTCCGTAACAGTCCTTCCACAGAATATCACTTCACCTAAATTGCAAAAATCCACTATCCCATCGGTTAAAGTAACCAGCATTAATGATGGAATAACCATAGGTTTTTTACTGGAATGGACAGACAGCACAAAAGATATTTTCGTTGATGCGGATAAATTTTGTGACCAGGTAGCAATACAATTGCCCATGGATGCTGCCCAAAACCCGATTTTTATGATGGGAAATAAAAACGGAAGGGTTCATATTATTCACTGGAAAAGTGTTTGGCAGAATGATATCGAAAATGGTTTTAGGGATGTGAAAGAGGCTTATCCGAATTATTGGACAGATGTTTATCCAATGGCCGAAAGACAAGGTGATGGCAGCATGGGAAAATATGCCCGTGATGTTTCGGTGAAAGATTATTCAAAAGGGCAAGGAAAAAATTTTATTCCCGGATTTTATGCCGGCAACCCCATGTCAATTTTCGATCGGAAAGATCCCTCTGAAGAATGCATAGCCGAAGGGTTCGGTACCCTTACAACTCAGGAAACCCAGAATGCAACCGCCTGGGGAACCTGGGAAAATAACAAATGGAGCGTTATCATCACCAGGGCTATTAATTCCTCCGACCCACAGGATGCAGCCCTTCCTGAAAAAACAAAAATTGCCTTTGCAGTCTGGAATGGTGCTGATGAAAATGTGAGCGGAAGAAAACATTATAGTATGTGGAATGATCTAGTAATCGAAAAATAATTATGGCTGAAACCGAAACCGGAAAGGAACTGATAACCGCAGATATATTCAGGATTTTAAGCAAGGGATTTTCTTATCCTTCAGATGCTGTTCTAAGTGAATTAACTTCCATTGCAAACGAATTAATTTCCTCCGGAAGCAATGAGAAATCATTTTCAGATCAGTTGAAGAAAATTATTAAATCTGTAAACCCAAATGAAATCAGGAGAGATTATTCACGTATTTTTATTACCGGAGCAGTTCCGCTTACCGAAAGCAATTGCCTTTCATCCATGAATTCAGTAACCGATGTAAGCGCCTTTTATAAAGCCTTTGGCTTGAATCCAAAAAGCGGAGATTCCCCTGATTCCATAACATATCAGCTGGAATTTACAGCGATGTTGTTTTTAAAAATTTCACTTGCGGAAAATAAGGAACAATCAGATATTTCAAAGAAAGCGCTTATGGATTTTTTCAGCCAGCATGTTGAACCTTTTTCAAAAAAATTCGCTTCGAGAATCCTCGAAAAAAATCCCGGAAGCTTTTACTCCGCACTAACCGGTCTTCTTGAAATTACAGTTAAAGAAACAAATTTTTTAAAATGATTTTTTATGAAAACAGGATTATTTCTTTTTTCTCTTGGTGCTCCCGAAATAATTGTAATTGCTGTAGTAATTCTGTTCCTTTTCGGTGGAAGTAAAATCCCACAACTGATGAAGGGAATTGGCCAGGGAATTAACGAATTTAAAAAGGGAGTAAAAGGGGAAGATGAAAACAAAATAAACAAACATGCTGGTTGATGGTTTTGAAAGGATTCACAATTATCTGAGAATTTCTCTTACGGAGAAATGCAACCTGCGTTGTACTTATTGCATGCCCGAAGAAGGGATAATTCTTCGTGACCGATCAAGCTTCATGAATAAAAATGAAGTGGTCGCCCTGGCAAAAAATTTTGTTTCCCTTGGAGTAAATAAAATAAGGCTTACCGGGGGAGAGCCCCTCGTTTGCAAAGATGCCCGGGAAATTATTTTCGCACTCTCTAAATTACCGGTTGACCTATTAATCACCACCAACGGAATTCTGGTGGATCAATTTATCGAATGTTTCAGAAAGGCCGGGATAAAATCGGTTAATGTAAGCCTCGATACTTTGAATTCCCAAAAATTTATCTCCATTTCGAAGAGAAATGATTTTGAAAAGGTTATTTCAAATATACATCTGTTATTATCAAATAATTTTTTTGTAAAAATCAACACTGTTGTAATGCGGGGAATAAATGAAAATGAAATTTGCGATTTTGTGGAGCTTACAAAAAATTATCCTTTGCATATACGTTTCATTGAATTTATGCCTTTCACCGGAAATGGATGGCAAAATGAAAAGGTTTTCAATCAAAAAAGTATCCTCTCACAAATTGAATCAGAATACGATTTCATAAAACTCAGGGATGAAAAACACGGTACTTCAAAAAAATTTAAAGCAATTAATCACAAAGGAACTTTTGCCATTATCAGTACCATGTCGGAACCCTTTTGCAATGATTGCAACCGGCTAAGATTAACTGCGGACGGGAAGATGAAAAACTGTCTTTTTTCAATGGAAGAAATAGATTTACTTACCCCTTTTCGCAAAGGTGAAAATATATCCCCCTTAATTGAAAAATGCCTTCGGCTAAAAAAAGAAAAGCAGGGTGGCCGGTTTGTATCCGGAAATTTATTGATGGAAGGCACTGTGTTTGAAAACCGTTCGATGGTTACCATCGGGGGATAATGAAAGGGGTGTCAGTTAAGCTTTAGCAAAAAATTAAGGCAGTTTTTGGTTTTACAAAATGAAAAAAGAATATCTCTCCTGCACCAATTGCAATCAAACGGATTGTTTGATTAATAAAAATTGCACCGGAAAATGGAAAAGCAAAATCAGCGAACACAAACCCGTAATTTTTTACAAGAAAGGACAATCCATATTCTGCGAAAACAGCTTTGTTTATGGAATGTATTTTATTTACCAGGGGAAAGTGAAGGTTTTTAATACCGGAGGAAATGAAAAACAACACATCCTCCGACTGGCCGGCTCAGGTGAGATGCTTGGAATGAGAGCTTATGCCGAAAAAAAATACAGGGTCAGCTGCACAGCTCTGGAAGATACCACGGTATGCTTTATTGACAAAGCGGTTTTTATTCAAAGCGTGAAAGAAAACCCTGAAATGTCATTAGCCCTGATTCACAATTATGCACATACTTTATCTCTGATGGATCTTCGCCAAAAACACCTGGCACAATTTTGCTCAAGGGATCGTGTTGCAGAAGCACTGCTGCTAATTAAAAAACATTTTGGAAAGGAAACAAAAGAGGGTACCTTGCTGGATGTTAATCTTAGCCGGCAGGAAATTGCCGACCTTGCAGGAACTGCCATGGAAGAAACAAACCGTATTTTGGGAGTTCTGAAAAAAGAAGAAATTATAACTTTCATTACTCTTCCCAAAAAAATCGTTATCAATAATTCCCGGAAACTCCATGAAATGATACTGGACAATTATGATAATATTTACCAGCAGGAATGTTGCGAAATATTGTTTTAATATGGAGCGAAATGTTACCTCATCCGCCCACCGAATCCTTTTCCTCAATACTCTTGCCTTTACCGTTTGCTTTGCTGTATGGATGCTAAATGGAGTGCTTATTTCCTTTCTCGTTGATACAAGGATTTTCAAATTCAGTTCAATGGAAGTGGCCTGGTTAATGGCAATCCCGGTCCTAAGCGGTTCCATCTTCAGGCTTCACGGTGGAATCTGGACAGACAAATTCGGAGGGAAATGGATGTTTGGCGGGTTATTATTTCTGTGCGCCATGCCGATGTTTTTAATGAGTTATGCCAATAGTTTTTTTGATTTCGCCTTGTGCAGTTTTGGATTTGGGATCGCAGGAGTAAGTTTTTCCATAGGGATAGCATATTCTTCTATGTGGTACCCGAAAGAATGGCAAGGCCGGGCTCTTGGTATTTTCGGAATCGGCAATTTGGGAGCAGGAATTACAACGCTGGTTGCTCCAACTTTGTTAAAAAACTTAACCGATAACGGAAGCAATCCGGAGGGCTGGAGGTATTTGCCCCAGATCTATGCTGCAGCATTGGTTTTTACAGGAATTATTTTTTTAATTTTTTCAATCAACAAAAAATCTAATGCCGCACAGGGAAAAAGTTTAATTCAAATGCTGAGTCCGTTAAAAGATGCCAGGGTTTGGCGCTTTGGCTTGTATTATTACCTCGTTTTCGGTTGTTTTGTTGCTCTTTCCCAATGGTTAGTTCCCTATTACCTGAACATGTATTCCGTTTCATTGGTAACAGCAGGTTTGCTGGCAACCATTTTCAGCATGCCTTCAGGATTAATTCGCGCCCTTGGAGGATGGCTTTCGGATAAATTCGGAGCCAGAAAAATTATGTATTGGATATTTATTTCCTCGGTTGTTATTTGCTTCCTGCTCATTTTCCCCCAAATGAATTTAGAATCTCCGGGTGAAGGAATTTTGGCAAAAAAAAGCGGATTGGTAAGTTTTGTTTCCGATAGTTTGATTGTTATTGGCGAGGATAAATACCCCCTTTCAATTAAACAATCAAATAAAAGCATAACGGAAGGAATTAATTTTTTTCCGATGAAAAAAACCCGGCAGGAGCCGCTGGTAAAAGTAGGTGACAAAATTGTTCAAAAGCAACTGGTAGCCAAAGGAATTTCCCAAATTTTTTTCCAGGCAAATATCTGGGTAGCAACTTTATTAATATTTATTGTCGGAATAGTCTGGGGAATCGGTAAAGCAGCCGTATTTAAGCATATTCCCGATTATTACCCTGATGATGTTGGGGCGGTTGGAGGTTTGGTTGGATTGCTCGGTGGATTAGGGGGATTTTTTTCACCTATTGTTTTTGGGTATTTGCTCCAGGGAACCGGACTCTGGACCAGCATGTGGATTTTTCTTTTCATACTTTCTTTGATTTGCCTCTTTTGGATGGAATACGGAATAGCACAGGGGAAGAAAGCACCAACCAATCCTTTGGAGAAAACCGGTAAATGAAGTTTCCAAGTCGATATAATTGAAACTTTCAAAATTGAATTTCTATGGCAACCTTAAGAATCACCAAAATTTTTGAACTTGAAATGGCTCATGCTCTTTGGGGTTATGAAGGGCCTTGCAAAAATATTCACGGCCACTCATATAAATTATGGGTAACCGTTTCGGGAAAAATTACCGATGGAAGCAGCCGGCCGAAAAATTCAATGGTGATGGATTTTTCTGAAATTAAAAAAATTGTAACAGAAAAAATCATCTTCCCTTTTGACCATTCTTTATTGCTGGATTCAGGTATTCCGGAAAAATTAAAAAGGACAGCTGAAAAATTAAGCGGGAAAATTATTTTCACAAACGGAATGCCCACCTGCGAAATGATTGTTTGCATTTTTGCAGGAATTTTACAAAAAAGTTTTCCACCGGAAATAATGCTTCACCACCTGAAATTGCAGGAAACTTCCACCTCATTTGCAGAGTGGTTTTATGCCGACAACCGGTAAAATTCAAACAGCCGAAATTTTTTGTTTATAAAATTTCTGTTTTTTTATCAACACGTTTTTTGTTGATAAAAAATGAAATCAAATTTTATTTCGCGTTTAGTTTTTTTAAACATTTGTTGCGTCAAATTTCCGGTTTTCAAATCCAGAAAAATTCTGATTAAGGCAAAACAAAAATCTTTTTTTTTAAAGAGATTTTCAGATTGTCCTCCCCCCAAAATGAAAAATTAAATGATAAAATACTAAATGTAAATTGAAAAATAAAATTGATGAACTCTACTGCAAAAAAAACTAAAACCAACAACGGAAAAAATAAAAAAACCGGATTGGAAATTTCCCGCTTTTATTCAAAAGAAAACCTGAGCCCTTTCGAGCAGTTTAAATTTGAAAAAAGAAAATCAGTTATCCGGAATCCCTCTGGAGATGCTGTTTTTGAAATGAATGAGGTAGAAGTGCCCGAGCAATGGTCGCAGGTGGCCACAGATATCCTTGCCCAAAAATATTTCAGAAAAGCAGGAGTACCCATGCAGGATGGTTCTCTTGGAGGTGAAAACTCAGTGAAGCAGGTTGTTCACCGGATGGCTGATTGCTGGAAAAAATGGGGAGAGGAAAATCATTATTTTTCTTCATCAAAGGATGCCGGAATATTTTATGATGAAATTGTTTACATGCTCCTTTCGCAAACAGCCGCTCCCAACTCCCCCCAGTGGTTCAACACCGGATTATTTTCTTCTTACGGAATAAACGGAAAACCACAGGGACATTATTTTGTTGACCCAAAAACCGAAAAACTTACCAAATCATCTTCCGCCTACGAGCACCCCCAACCGCATGCATGTTTCATTTTATCTGTGGATGATGACCTTGTAAATTCCGGAGGAATCATGGACCTGCTTGTCCGTGAGGCAAGAATTTTTAAATATGGTTCAGGAGTGGGCACCAATTATTCAAGCATCCGTGGTGAAGGAGAAAACCTTTCAGGGGGTGGAAACTCATCCGGTTTATTATCCTTTTTAAAAATAGGAGACCGTGCTGCCGGTGCCATAAAATCGGGAGGAACCACAAGGAGGGCTGCAAAAATGGTTTGCCTTGATCTTGATC
>JAHEZO010000055.1:0-7392 GCA_023250995.1 Flavobacteriales bacterium
ATGGATTTTTGAGGTGGGTGGTAAAAACAACCAAACACAACAATTAAAAAAAATGAAAAATTCTTTTATTGTTTCGGATGATATTGAAATTGGGATTAACAATAGAATTCCGCTATGGCTTTTTGGTTTTTTATATTAAAACCCTTCCGTTAATTAAAATGTAAAAAATATTTTCAGGATGAAATTTGAAAAACCTTTTGATTTAATTACAATTCTGGGGCCCACTGCTTGCGGAAAAACCAGACTGGCAGCCCTTTTGGCCGACAGGCTTGATGGAGAAATCATCAGTGCCGATTCAAGGCAAGTTTACAGGAGAATGGATATTGGAACGGGAAAGGATTTGGATGATTACAAAGTTAATGGGAAAACCATTCCCCATCATTTAATTGATATTGCCGAACCGGGCACCGAATTTAATGTGTTCCTCTACCAACAGGAATTTATCCGGGCTTATAAAGAAATAAAATCAAGAAATAAAATTCCATTGCTCTGTGGTGGATCAGGATTTTACCTGGAATCAATTCTGAACCGAAAAATGTTGGTTGAGGTACCCCAAAACAATTTGCTGAGAGAAACTTTGAAAAATAAATCTTTGGAAGAATTGGTAAGCATTTTATCCGGTTTGAAAAAACTGCACAGCAACACTGATTCTGCCGATGTTTCAAGAGCCATCCGGGCCATCGAAATTGAAACTTATATCATTGAAAATAAAAAACCGGAACAAAATTTTCCTGAAATAAGGAGTTTAATAATTGGGGTTAATCCAGGAAGGGAATTTGTAAGAAAAAATATTACCCAACGGCTCGAAACGAGATTAAAAGCCGGAATGATTGGGGAAGTTGAAAAGTTGCTTTCCGAAGGAATTGAACCATCCTGCATGATGAATTACGGACTGGAATATAAATTTTTGACGCTATATTTAAAAGGCCAAATTAATTATTCGGATATGTTTCAACAATTAAATACAGCCATCCATCAGTTTGCCAAAAGGCAGATGACCTGGTTCAGAAGAATGGAAAAAAAAGGTTTTAAAATACTTTGGCTGGATGGCGAAATGAGTGAAGAAAAAAAGCTTGAATTAATAATTACCTACATTGAGGCTGAAAGTAAAGGTGACAAAAAAAATTCCCCAGAAATTGCACATGGGATGGATTACTAAGGGAATTGTAAAAATAATCCGTGAACTCGGAGTAAAATCCTTTTGATTACTTTACACCTTTTCAAACTTCGCAGTAAAATGCCTCAGGAATTCGGGCTCATAGGTGATTTTATAACCGCGGGAGCTATCTTTTTCCTTCAATATTTTTTCGAAAACTTCAATTACAAATTCTATATGGCTCTGCGTATAAACCCTCCTGGGAATGGCAAGCCTTACTAACTCCATGGAAGCCGGAATCAGTTTTTTCTGATTGTTATATTTTCCGAACATCACCGACCCTATTTCACAGCTTCGGATTCCTCCTTTAAGGTATAATTCGCAAACGAGTGCCTGTCCGGGATAATGATTTACCGGTATATGTGAATAAAGTGCTTTTGCATCAATATACACCGCGTGACCGCCCACAGGCAAAAGAATCGGTATTCCCATGCTTTGTAATCGTTGTCCAAGGTATTCCGTGCTGCGGATCCTGTACTTTAAATATCCGGGATCAAAAACTTCCCCGAGCCCAGTGGAAATGGCTTCCATATCTCTTCCTGATAAACCCCCGTAAGTGCTGAACCCCTCTGTAATTATCAGTAAATTAGTGCAAGCTTCGGCCATTTGTTTATTTTTCAGTGCAAGAAATCCTCCCATATTTACAAGAGCATCTTTTTTTGCACTCATTACCGCTCCATCGGCCATCGAGAACATTTCCTGCGCAATTTCCCTGTAGGATTTATTTCTGTATCCATCCTCCCTGTGATTTATAAAATAAGCATTTTCGGCAATGCGGCAACAATCCAGAAAAAAGTTAACCTTGTGAATACGACATAATTTACTCACCTCTCTTACATTTTCCATGCTTACCGGCTGCCCTCCCCCACTGTTATTTGTAACAGTAATAATTACTCCGCCAATATTGTTTGCGCCATGGATTTTAATGAGAGTTTCAAGTTTTCCCAAATCAATATTTCCCTTAAAAGGGTGGTAAAGTGATGGCTGAGTGCCTTCCGGAATTGGAATGTCAATGGCACTCGCCCCCGAAAATTCAATGTTTGCACGGGTTGTGTCGAAATGGGTATTGCTGATAAATATTTTTCCTTTTGAACCTAGGTATCCGTAGAGAATCCTCTCCGCTGCCCTCCCCTGGTGGGTTGGTAAAATATACTCAAAGCCGGTAAGTTCCCTAATCACTTTTTCCATCCTGATCCAGCTTTTTGACCCCGCATAAGATTCATCCCCTTCCATCACCCCGGCCCATTGTTTCGAACTCATGGCAGAGGTGCCGCTATCTGTTAGGAAGTCTATTATTACCTGCTCCGATTTAAGTTTAAACGGATTATAATGGGCCTCCTCAAGATAATTTTTCCTTTCCTCTTCCGTGCTCAAATAAATTGGTTCAACAGATTTTATCCTGAAGGGCTCTATGATTGTTTTAAAATTTTTCATGAGTAAATTGTTATTAACCGGGGCAAATAAAAATAAATTTCCCAATTAATAACAGGACATAAAACACCTAATTTCAAAACATGATATTTATCATCTGCTTTTGTGAGCCTTATCATAATTAAACCTGCTTAACCACTATATTTTTGGCCACAAATCCCAAACAATATTTTAAAGAAAACTTTAAAAAAATTAACTATGAAAAATTCGAAAAAAATCAGACCAAATGTAAAAAGCGGATTGAATTTGATATTGATTATTATCATTTTCGGTTTTGCTTTTTCTTTTTCCTCCTGCTCTTCAGGTTCGGGGAACGGTGAAGCAAAAACAGAACCGTCAGCAGAAAAAGCAACCCCATCCGACAAAGGGATTGGCCCAATATCCAAGGTTGATCTGGTGGCCATTGATGAGAACCTGGCTTCTTCAGGAAAGGCAGTGTTTGAAAGCAAATGCACCGCCTGCCATAAAATAGATACCAAAGTGGTGGGGCCGGCACTTGCAGGGGTTACAAAAAGAAGAAAACCTGAATGGATAATGAACATGATTCTTAATCCTTCTGAAATGACTCAAAAAGATCCGGTAGCAAAAGGACTGCTTGGAACTTACATTGCACAGATGGCAAACCAAAACCTTACACAGGATGATGCCAGGGCGGTGCTCGAATTTTTCAGGTCAAACGACAGTAAATAATTTTAACAATAAATTTAAAAAAAACATATTATGAAAATTCAATTAAAAAAATATTTTGAAAGCAACCCAATGGTTCCTTCAAAATTAAAATCAGGCCCCATTAATAATAAAATGCTTGGTTTATTATTTGTCCTTGGCGCTTTGGGGGGATGTAAAAATGAATCCAAACAATCGACCATGCTCGGTACTGATGATGCCGCTTCTAAAGTGTACGTTGCCCCGGGAAAATACGATGACTTTTATATGTTCACCTCAGGAGGTTTCAGCGGACAGGTTGGTGTTTACGGACTTCCTTCAGGAAGATTGTTTAAGGTAATTCCCGTGTTTTCACAAAATGCGGAAAACGCTTATGGATACAGCGAAGAAACAAAACCCATGCTTCAAACTTCACATGGTTTTATTCCCTGGGGAGATTCTCACCATCCTTCGCTTTCAAAAACCGATGGCAATGCAGATGGCCGGTGGCTTTTTATTAATGAAAATAACACTCCGAGAATTGCCAGGATTGATTTAAAAACATTTACTACCGCTGAAATAATTGAAATTCCCAACAGTGCAGGGAATCACCCCTCCCCCTATGTTACCGAAAACACTGAATACGTAGTTGCAGGGACCCGTTTCAGTGTTCCCATCGGTGAAAAAAAGGATGTTCCCATCTCTTCCTATAAAGAAAACTTTAAAGGATTGGTTTCACTTATTAAAGTAGACAAAGAAACCGGAAGAATGTCGCTCGCCACACAAATTTTACTTCCTCCATTTGATTATGACAAAAACAGGGCAGGCAAAGGTGTTTCAAGGGACTGGAGTTTTTTTACCTGTTACAATACCGAAATGGCTAATACAATGCTTGAAGCCAACGCCAGCCAAAACGACAAAGATTATGTAATGGCAGTTAACTGGAGAAAAGCCGAAGAATATTTAAAAGAAGGAAAAGCCACCGAAATGCATACCCCATATTACAACAACCACATGGATGATGGAACCCAATCGGCAGTTACCGAAGTACTAAACAAGCAAATGATTTTAAACCCGAAGGATTGCCCCGGCATGGTATATTTTATGCCTTGTCCAAAATCTCCGCATGGATGTGATGTAAGTCCAACGGGCGAATATATTGTGGCCAGCGGGAAATTGGCCGCCCTCATTCCGGTTTTCTCCTACGAAAAAATGGCCAAAGCCATTGAAGCCAAAAATTTTGATGGCGATATCCAGGGCATACCGGTTTTAAAATATGACGCTGTTATTGCAGGTGAAGTTCAGCAACCCGGCCTTGGGCCGTTACACACCGAATTTGATGATAAGGGATTTGCTTATACTTCAATGTTCCTGTCTTCAGAAATTGTAAAATGGAAATTAGGAACCTGGGAAGTAGTTGACCGGATTCCGGTTTATTACTCTATCGGGCATTTGATGGTACCAGGAGGCGACAGCAAAAACCCTTACGGTAAATATGTAATTGCCTTAAATAAAATTACAAAAGACCGTTACCTTCCCACGGGTCCTGAAGTATGTCAATCGGCACAGTTAATTGACATTTCAGGAGATAAAATGAAAATGTTGCTCGATTTTCCAACCATTGGAGAGCCCCACTACGCACAAGCCATTGCAGCGGATGTACTGATGAAAAATAACACCCGGATTTATAAAATTGAAGAAAATCATCATCCATATGTAGCCAAAACCGAAAAAGAAACCAAAGTTGAACGCAAAGGAAATGAAGTGCATATTTACATTACAAGCATCCGATCCCACTTTTCTCCCGACAATATTGAGGGAATTAAAGTTGGCGACATCGTTTACTGGCATGTTACAAATGTAGAACAGGATTGGGATGTGCCACATGGTTTTGCTGTGCAAGGAGCTAATAATTCAGAACTTTTGATAATGCCAGGGGAAACACGCACTATGAAATGGGAGCCAAAATCCTCCGGAGTTTTTGCTTTTTACTGCTCTGATTTTTGTTCGGCACTTCATCAGGAAATGCAGGGTTACGTAAGGGTTTCAGATAAAAATTCAACCGCCCCGATTTCATTCAGCTTAAACGAGCAGAAGTAGAGTTTGGGATGATGGAAGGGAAGTTCATTGTAAACCCGGGAAATTCCCTTCCTTTTTTAAACTAAAAAATTTAAACCTAAAAATAAAAATTATGAAAAAAATAAATTCTCTCCTGCCTGCATTATTGCTTTTAATTTTTTCCTGCAATTCGGGTGAAAAAACCGAAAATAATAATGGACAAGCCGCAAAGGCAGAGCCTACCCCTACAGGTGGTTCGGCAGCAATTCAGGATGATGTTTCAAAAAGAAATGTTTTGCAAATTGCCCTTGCCTCACCCGACCATTCCACTCTTGTTGCTGCCGTTAAAGCAGCCGATCTGGTAAATGTGCTGGCTACTGTTGGCCCATTTACTGTTTTTGCACCGGTAAATGCCGCATTCGAAAAACTTCCTGCAGGCACAGTAACAGAATTATTAAAACCGGAAAAAAAGAAAGACCTGGTAAATATTTTAACTTATCATGTTATTGCCGGAGGTTATGATATTGAAGAATTTCGGGATGGCCAGCAACTGGGCGTTGCCAACGGAGGAAGGGTTTCAATTGGCGTAAAGGATGGAAAGGTAACAGTGAACGGAGCAAATATCCTTGCATCTGTTCAGGGGGCAAACGGAACAGTACATGTTATTGATGCGGTATTAATTCCGCCTTCAAAATAATATTGATTATGAAAAAATCATCAAGAATAATTGTTGCTGTATTATCCGTTGGACTGATAGCTGCATTTTTTTTCCCCCTGTGGTTTATTAATTTGGAAGCCCCTCAATATCCGGAGGGATTGGGGTTGAAAATCTGGCTTCATCAAATGGGTGGGGATTTAAATACCATCAATAACCTGAATCATTACATAGGAATGAAAAAAATTTATCCCGAATCTATTCCCGAACTGAAAATCATGCCCTACCTTTTAGGATTTTTAATTGCAGGAGGTTTATTGGTTGCCGCATTTGGAAAAAAATGGATTCTAACATTGTACATGATAATTTTTTTAGCAGTAGGAACAACAGGCGGAATTGATTTTTATTTATGGGGATATGATTATGGGCATAACCTCGATCCGCATGCGGCAATAAAAGTGCCGGGAATGAGTTATCAGCCACCCGTTTTCGGCAGTAAAAAATTATTAAATTTTACGGCACATTCATATCCTGATATTGGTGGAAGCATAATCATCCTTTGCGGATTAATGACGGTAGCTGTTGCTTTACTGGAATACAGAAAAGCCAAAACCACTTTTATACAAAAGAAAACAATTGAAAAAAAAGGAATTTTCCCTAAACCGGAAATCCATCCCGAAATGGTTTTTGGATAAACAAAATCAATAATAAAAATGAAAAATCCCCCACCATGCTACCAAAAAAAATTTTTTGCCTGCCTTTTATTCTGGCGAGTTTAATTATCGGTTGCAGCAAAGAGCCCCAACCAATTAATTACGGCCACGAACAGTGCTCGTTTTGTAAAATGACCGTTGCCGATCCCCGCTACGGAGCCGAATTAATATCTGCTACAGGAAAAATTTACAAATTCGACTCTATTGAATGTTTAATTTCTTTTGGCGCATCAGGGGCTGTTGCGGAAAATAAAATTTTTAAATCATTGGTAACAGATTTTGCAAACCCGCAAACATTTGTTGACGCAAAAACTGCCATTTATCTCATCAGCCCGAACCTTCCCAGCCCCATGGGGGCAAATCTCACCGGTTTTCAGCAACAAAATGATGCCGTGAAAATCCAATCAGAAAATGGAGGAAATATTTTTTCGTGGAATGAAGTAAAAAACCTGTTAAGCCCGAAAAATTAATTTCCAGTTCCAAACCATTATATTTGCTCTTACCGAAACCTTTTTTTTTAAAAATTGAATTTGTCATTGTAGAAATGAAAAAAGAAATAAATATTCCCCTGGGTTTTTTATGGATATTTTTTTTGATTCCGATTTTGGCAGGTGCGAAAGAAATTACAGTATGCCCTGGTTGCGAAATCAAATCTATTAAAATGGCTCTGGAAAGTTCAGGAGCCTGGGATAAAATTACAGTTAAGAAAGGAATATACAGGGAAAGAAATATTG
>JAHEZO010000055.1:7402-17760 GCA_023250995.1 Flavobacteriales bacterium
AGAAAATTTTCCGGTTGTGGATGGTGAAAACAAAGGTGAAATATTTTTTATTAATTCAGATAGCGTTACCATCAGCGGATTTCAAATTCAAAATGTAGGCATCAGTTACACCCAGGACCAGGCGGGAATAAAAATAAACAAGAAAAAAAATTGTTTCATTACCAACAACAAACTTTTTAACACTTATTTCGGAATTTATCTTTTGTCGTCAGAAGGCTGCACCGTAAAAAATAATGAGGTTACCGGGTTTGAAAAAAGAGAAAGCCAAACCGGAAATGCAATCCACCTTTTTAAGTGTAAAAACATTTTGATCGAAAACAATAAAGTAAGCGGCCACCGCGATGGAATTTATTTTGAATTTGTTGAAAACACCAAAATAATTAATAACACAAGTACAAATCAAATACGATACGGAATGCATTTTATGTTTTCGCACGATAATGAATATTATCATAATACTTTTTCGGCAAACGGGGCCGGAGTGGCCGTGATGTACTCGAAAAACATATACATGCACGAAAACGTATTTTCAAACAACTGGAGTCCGGTTTCCAACGGAATACTTTTAAAGGACATTAACGACAGCAGAATTGAAAAAAACACTTTTGATCAAAATACCATTGGTATTTATGCCGAGGGATGCATGAGGATGGAAATAAAAAATAATGATTTTATTAAAAACGGCTGGGCAGTAAAAATTTTAGGTACCAGTGAAAATAACAGTTTTACAGGAAATAATTTTATTGCCAATACCTTTGAAATTGTAACCAATGCCTCAAAAAGCAATAATGTTTTCGATTCAAATTTCTGGAGCGAATATTCCGGTTACGATTTAAATAAGGACGGAACCGGGGATGTACCCCATAGCCCAGTAAAATTATTCACTTATATAGTTGAAAACAACCCACCGGCAATAATTTTACTCAGGAGTTTATTCATTGATTTATTAAACCTTGCCGAAATGGTTACCCCCGTTATTACTCCCGAAACATTAACCGATTCAAAACCGGTGATGAAAAAAATATTATGGTAGAAGTAACAAATATTGAAAAATCTTTTGGCAGGCTTCAGGTCTTAAAAGGAATTAACACCCAAATTGAAAAGGGAAAGATTGTGGCCGTGCTTGGACCCAATGGCTCCGGAAAAACAACTCTTATTAAATGCATTTTGGGTTTGGTAATTCCCGATAAGGGAAAAATTTTTGTGAATGGCCGCGATATTAAAAATGATTTTAATTACCGGAATGATATCGGATATTTACCTCAAATTGCAAGGTTCCCAGAAAATCTTAATGTGACCGAATTATTTGAAATGATTCGTGATTTGAGGAAGTCTGAAGGAAATTCAGAAGAACTTGTTTCAATTTTCGGAATAACGGATTTTTTAAATAAACCACTCAGAAGTTTGTCGGGAGGAACCAGGCAAAAAGTTAATGTAATTCTTTCTCTGATGTTCAACCCTCTTCTTTATATTTTTGATGAACCCACGGTTGGTTTGGATCCAATTTCAAGAGTCCGTTTTAAAGAATGGGTGAAAAAAGAAAAATCACTTGGAAAAACCGCACTTCTTGTTACTCATTTATTAAGCGAAGTGGATGAACTTTCGGATGAACTTATTTTTTTGCTCGAAGGTAAAATTTATTATAAAGGTACTCCAGGTGAATTAAAGGAAAGTCAAAAGGAAAATACACTGGAAAAAGCAATTGCGAGATTGCTGGAGGCCGGTGGTGGGCAGCGGCAGGAACTTGTTGAGAGTTGAGAGTTGAGAGTTGATGGTTGATAGTTGATAGTTGATAGTTGAAGGTTATTTGTTATTTGTTATTTGTTATTTGTTATTTGTTATTTGTTATTTGTTATTTGTTATTTGTTATTTGTTATTTGTTATTTGTTATTTGTTATTTGTTATTTGTTTATTGCTAATTGCTTATTGTTTATTGCTAATTGCTAGTTGTTAATTATGCCCGATTTCTGGTTGATAGGTTCATTTTAAGAGAATTTGGTATTTCCTCTTTTAACTTTAAACTTGGTCAATGGGACTTATTCATAGGTTTTTTGAACCTTTTAAAGAAAAGAATAAAAAATTATTTAAATAATAAATAAAAATTCGGAAATCAAAATGCTTAAAATTTTCAAATACAGTTTTTTTGATGTATTGCGAAGCCGGTGGACCATTATTTATTTTTTATTCTTTTTAATTTCTACCCTCTCGCTTCTTTATCTTTCTAACAGTTTATCAAAAGCAATTGCAAGTTTAATGAACGTTGCCCTGGCGATTATTCCTCTGATAAGCATTGTTTTCGGGGTAATGCATTATTACAACTCAAGGGATTTTATTGATTTGCTCCTTTCCCAGCCAATAAAACGAAAAGATGTTTTTCTTGGCCAGTTTTCGGGGCTTGCTTCATCCCTTTCAGCAAGTTTTTTTCTTGGAACAATAATTCCATTTGCCATATACGGAGTTTTTGTTTCAGGTGAAATATGGGATTTTGGAATTTTAGCCGTTGCAGGTTTATTTCTCACATTCATCTTTGTTGCACTTTCCTTTTTTATTTCGATGATAAATGAGGATAAAATAAAAGGTTTTGGATTTGCCATTCTTATATGGCTTTTCCTTTCCGTACTTTATGATGGGCTGATTTTATTATTTTTTGTTTCATTCAGCGATTATCCCCTCGAAACACCTTCCATATTATTCACCATTCTTAATCCCATTGATTTATCCAGGGTTTTGATTTTATTAAAACTTGATATCTCCGCCCTCATGGGTTTCACCGGTGCGGTGTTCAACCAATTCTTCGGAACATCTTCAGGCATGCTGGTTTCCTTTCTTTCCCTGATTTTCTGGCTGACCCTTCTTCTTTGGGGAATCAGACATATTTCACAAAAAAAAGATTTCTGATTCCTCCTGTTGA
Organism: Flavobacteriales bacterium; assembly: GCA_023250995.1. Lineage (GTDB taxonomy): Bacteria > Bacteroidota > Bacteroidia > Flavobacteriales_H > JAHEZO01 > JAHEZO01. The sequence goes on from JAHEZO010000055.1 coordinate 10,314, forward strand.
TTTCACTGGTAATGTTTTACCTTTGCAAAGTAAATAATTAACTGGCCTTTCTCAGAATGTTTGGTAATGGTAGTCGTAAGTCAAAAGTTGTAAGTAGTAAGGTTAAAGAATAATTTGTAGATAATAATATCTAAAAAGCCATAAATAACGACTTAAACCACTTACGACTTTCGTCTTATGACTTACAACTAAAAATATTATTTTGAGCCAACAGAAAAAATTCATTGCGTAACTACAGTTATTTATAACCCTTTCTCCTGAATTTTATGAACCATATTTTTCGATTTTTTATTTTTACCGGCATTGTACTTTTTGCTTCCTGCTCAAACGACCCCTCAGAAAAAAAAGAAATTTCATCTGAAACAACAGAGAACCACACTCATCCCGAAGTATTGCCAAACCTGAAACTCAACAATAATCAAAAATGGAAAGTGGATGAATCAACTTCCAACAGCATAGTTCAAATGCAACAAAAAGTGGAGCTGTATGAAGTTGAAAAAAATAAAACTCTTTCAGGATATGTTGAACTTGGACAGAAACTCCAAAAAGATATTGACTCGTTGATTCAAAATTGTACCATGACAGGCCCTAACCATGAAGCCTTGCACCAATGGCTCCATCCATTTTCTGAAGAAACCCTCGGGCTTGCAAAATCAACAACTAATGAAGAAGGACATGAATACTTTGAAAAAATAGATGCAATGCTTCATAAGTATTACGAATATTTTGAATGATAGCCGCAGGTTTGCAATTAAAAATAATTAACTGATGTTACGCACATCTCTATTTCAAATTACAAATAACAATAATCAAATTGCAAATAAATTCCAATGACCAATAAAGAAAATTCTAATCCGCTAAAGAAGATTTTTTCGACAATAATCGAAAAATCAAGATAGCAGACGGTTTGAAAGTTGAAATTTTGATATTGAATATTATTTGTATTTTGAAATTTGTTTTTGGGAAATTAATGTTTTTGCGTAACTTCAGTAATTAAGAATCATGTCCTCATAATTACCTGATGTCAGTCCGGATTAAAATCCAAAAATAAAAGTCAATATCTTTATATGGAAAAAATACGGGATAGGGAAATCATTTCAAAAATTAACACCCTAAGAAAAGAAAAAAACGCAGTTATTCTTGCCCATTATTATCAAACACCCGAGATACAGGATTTAGCCGATTTCATTGGCGACAGCCTGCAACTTTCACAGGAGGCAGCCAAAACGGATGCATCAATTATTGTTTTTTCAGGAGTGCATTTCATGGCCGAAACGGCAAAAATTATTAATCCCCGGAAAAAAGTGGTGCTGCCCGATTTAAATGCCGGTTGTTCATTGGCCGATTCCTGCCCACCAGATAAATTTGAAAAATTCATTAATGATAATCCCGGCCACACTGTTATTACTTATATCAATTGCAGCGCAGAAATAAAAGCCCTGAGTGATATCGTTTGTACTTCTTCCAATGCCGAAAAAATTATTCATTCCATTCCAAAAGAGAAACCAATCATTTTTGCTCCTGATGTAAATCTGGGAAAATATCTCCAAAAAAAGACCGGCAGAAAAATGCTCCTGTGGACGGGCGTTTGCATTGTTCACGAAGCTTTTTCAAAAGAAAAATTAATCAATATCAGCCTGCTTCATCCAGAAGCAAAAATCATAGCACATCCCGAATCGGAAGAAATAATTTTGCAAACGGCAGCCTTCATCGGATCAACCTCCGCCATGATTTCTTATGTAAAAAATGATCCTGCCCGGGAATTTATTGTTGCCACCGAAGCCGGTATATTACATCAAATGCAAAAAGAGGCCCCCGGAAAATTGCTCATCCCTGCTCCTGCAAATGAAGATAACACCTGTGCCTGCAGCGAATGTGCATTTATGAAAGTAAACACCCTCGAAAAACTTTATCTCTGCCTTAAAAATGAAAAACCGGAAATTATTGTACCAGAAGAAATCCGGTTAAAAGCCCTTAAGCCCATTGAAAGAATGCTTGAAATAAGCAGTGCGAAATATTCCTTCACCGATGGGTTTTCATTTTCAAATTAATCTTAAAATTTGAAATTTTTCACGTCATGCCTCAAACAGATTTTTTGGTGATTGGTTCCGGAATTGCAGGGCTTACTTTTGCCCTCAAAGTTGCCAACCGTTTGCCAAATTCGAAAATAACCATCATAACCAAAGCCGATGAAAGTGAATCAAACACCAAATATGCCCAGGGCGGAATTGCAGTGGCGCAAAAAACCCGGTTCGATTCTCCAAAACATCATATTGCAGATACTTTAAAGGCCGGAGACGGATTATGCAAAAAAGAAATTGTTGAAATTGTAGTGAAAGAAGGGATTCCCCGCCTTAAAGAAATTATTAAGTGGGGAGCACGTTTCGATAAAAAATCTTCCGGGCAGTTTGATTTAGGAATGGAAGGCGGACATTCTGCCAAAAGAATTCTCCACCATAAAGACATCACCGGCCTTGAGCTCGAACGGAAACTACTTCAGCAAATTCACCGGAAAAAAAATATCTCCATCCTACCCTACTGCTATGCTATTGATTTAATTACAGAACATCATAAAAAACAAAAATCTTCGGAAGAAATAAATTGTTTTGGCGCTTACATTCTCAATAAATCAACCAATAAAATTGAAAAATATCTGGCCCGGATTACCCTTCTCGCTACGGGAGGTGCCGGACAGGTTTACCGTAATACAACCAATCCGCTTATCGCAACCGGTGATGGAATAGCAATGGCCTGCAGAGCCGGTGCAATAATTTCCAACATGGAATTCATTCAGTTTCATCCATCAGCTCTTTACAACCCCGGGGAAAGCCCTTCCTTTTTAATTTCGGAGGCCGTGAGAGGATTTGGTGCCTATTTACTTACAAAAGAGAAGAGGCGGTTTATGTTTGATTTTGATAAACGTGGTGAACTTGCATCCCGCGATATTGTTGCCCGTGCGATTGATTATGAAATGAAAAAATCGGGTGATGAATGTGCTTATCTCGATTGCCGCCACCTCGATGTTAAAGAATTTAAGAAACATTTTCCGAATATTTATAACAAGTGTAAAACCCTTGGAATTAACATTAAAAACGATTTAATCCCTGTTGTTCCTGCAGCCCATTATCTCTGTGGAGGAATAAAAACAAATTCGCAAGGGAAAACTTCCATCAACCGCCTTTATGCCTGCGGAGAGTGTGCAGATACAGGATTACATGGAGCAAACCGCCTTGCATCCAATTCACTCCTCGAAGCATTGGTTTTTGCCCACCGCTGTTTTCTCGATGCCATAAAATCTTACTCTAAATTTAAACTTGAAACAAAAATTCCCGAATGGAACCAAAAAGGAACTACACGCCCTAAAGAAAATATTTTAATTACCCATAGCCGCACCGAGCTACAAATTATTATGAGTGATTATGTTGGGCTGGTTCGTTCAAACAGCCGGTTAAGGCTAGCGAAAAAAAGAATTAAAATGCTCGAAGAAGAAACTATCCACCTCTATAAAAGAAGCATTTTATCACCTCAGCTATGCGAATTACGAAACCTTATAACTCTTGGAAAAATAATGATTGAACACTCTATTAAAAGAAACGAAAACAAAGGGGTGTTTTACAAAATTTAATAACTGTATTGCTAAACCTTCAAGGTTTTTGAAACCATTTTCCTCTTGCTACAAAAACACGAAAGTTCAAAATCCCACTTAATAACTGAAGTTACGCAAAAACATAAATTTCCAAAATACAAATATCAAAATTCAAATAATATTCAATATCAAAATTTCAATTATCAAACCGTCTGCTATCCTGATTTTTCGATTATTATCGAAAAAATCTTCTTTAGCGGTTTAGAATTTTCTTTATTAGTCATTGGAATTTATTTGCAATTTGATTATTGTTATTTGTAATTTGAAATAGGGATGTGCGTAACTTCAGTTATTAAGCAGGATTTTGGTTTTAGGAATTTTGTGGCTTTATTTTCATAACCAAAATGGATGCTTCCCTTAATTTTTATCCAAAACACGCGTTATTAGCTCTAAATTTCCTTTGCCCGGTTTGTTGAACACCCAAAAATTTTCATTTTAAAGGAAAAAACCTATATTTGCCACCTTAATTAAAAAAACAAAACTCAAATGGCCAATCACAAATCAGCAATTAAGCGCATTCGTTCAAACGAAGCAAAAAAAGACCGCAATAAATATTACCATAAAACCGCCCGTACCTCAATAAAAAAACTCCGCGAAACTGCCGATAAAAAAGCCGCCTCAGAACTTTACCCTAAAGTGGTTGCTCAAATTGACAAACTTGCCAAAAAAAATGTAATCCACAAGAATAAAGCGGCCAACCTTAAATCAAAACTTTCAAAGCATATTGCCGGCCTGAAATAACATTCCTGATTCTTTTTACTCCGGGAAAAGTTCATTTCCACGCACAGTAATTTTTTTCTCTTTTTTATGGAGGAAACCCAGCAGTATTATTCCATAAAGTCGTGGGCCGAAGAAGACCGGCCCCGTGAGAAACTCCTGATGAAAGGGCGGGAAGCCCTCAGCGATGCAGAGCTTTTGGCCATCCTCATTGGCTCGGGAACAAAAAAGAAATCAGCGGTTGATTTATCAAAAGACATCCTTTTTTCCATTCAGAACAACCTCAACCAGCTCGGTAAAATTTCTATACACGACCTCATGAAATTCCCCGGCATCGGAGAGGCCAAAGCCATCAGCATTGCCGCTGCACTTGAATTAGGAAGAAGAAGAAAAGAAAATTCTAATCCCCTCAAGAGGGATAAAATAACCACCAGCAGAGATGCATTTGAAATTTTGCAATCCCATTTATCCGATCTTCCGCATGAAGAATTCTGGGTTCTGCTGCTCAACAGGGCCAATAATTTTATTAAAAAAGTTTCCGTGAGCAAGGGCGGAATAACAGGAACAGTTGTAGATGCCAAATTAATCCTGAAATCAGCCATAGAAAACCTGGCAACTTCTATAGTGCTTTGCCATAATCATCCCAGCGGAAACCTTAAACCCAGCCAGGCCGACATTGACCTTACAAAAAACCTAAAACAGGCCGGGCAAATGATTGATATGCAAATTCTTGATCATATTATCATTGCGGGAAACGGGTATTTCAGCTTTGCCGATGAAGGAATGATGTAAAACAACCTTTGTAGAAAAAGCTAAGCCGGTATGGTCAACCTTCCTATTTTATTACAACTGCAATAAAGTAATATGGTTTTTCGCAAGGGTATTATTTTCAGCTAAGGTTAAAAAATACAGACAGTATATTTGGCCTTCAAGAATCCTTTATTAACCTGCTTTCTTCAGGAAAGTTGGTTTTAGGTTTTTTTGTCCCACACCCTTTAGTTATAGTAGAAAATAACCCTGAAAAAAAACATAGCCACTAAGGCCCAAGCCATTCTGAAACAAAAAGAATTTCTTTGTGAAACTTTGTGCCTTCGTGTCTTTGTGGCAAAAAAACTCTCAAACTAAAATGTATAATAAAATGAATTTGGATAAGTCAATGAATATCTTTCTAAAAACAAACGTTTACAATTTTTATCTTAAAACAAAAACGCGTCAATACAAGAATTTTAAAGTTTTTGCCACCTAATTATTCAAATTTGCATAAGCCTTAACCTCTTTGGAGGTAATGGTACCCTCAGATAATATTACGAGCCGCTCAATCACATTCCTCAACTCCCGGATGTTGCCGCTCCAATCTCCCTTTTGCAATTCTTTTATGGCATCCTCCGAAAACTTTTTCAGAGAAACATTATGTTCTTCGCAAATATTTTTTAAAAAGAAATTTGAAAGAAGCGGGATGTCCTCTTTTCTTTCATTCAGCGAAGGAACACGGATAAGAATTACACTTAACCGGTGGTATAAATCCTCTCTGAAAAAATTCTTTTTGATTTCCTCCTGAAGGTTTTTATTTGTTGCTGCAAGTATCCTAACGTTTACCTTTATTTCTTTGTCCCCTCCCACCCTTGCTATTTTGTTTTCCTGCAGAGCTCTTAAAACTTTTGCCTGTGCCGATAAACTCATGTCGCCAATTTCGTCCAAAAACAAAGTTCCTCCATCGGCTTGCTCAAACTTTCCCTTTCTTTGGCTGATGGCTGAGGTGAAGGAACCTTTTTCATGTCCAAATAATTCGCTTTCTATTAATTCAGATGGAATGGCCGCACAATTTACCTCTATAAAAGGCATTTGTGACCGCTGGCTGTATTCGTGCAGTTGCCTTGCCACCAATTCTTTTCCCGACCCATTACTCCCGGTAATCAGCACCCTTGCATCCGTGGGTGCCACTCTTTCAATCATGCTTTTAATTTCCAAAATTGGTTTCGACTCGCCAATAATTTCAAAAGATCTGGATTTCTCAATTTTCTTTTTCAATATTTTTGTTTCCAAAACAAGATCCAATTTATCCATTGCATTGCGGATGGTAACCAGGATGCGGTTTAAATCAAGCGGTTTCTGAATAAAATCATAGGCCCCTTTTTTTATTGCTTCCACTGCCGTTTCAATGTTTCCATGCCCAGATATCATTACCACCGGAGTATCGGGATAAATTTTTAATGATTTTTCAAGCACTTCCATCCCATCCATTTTGGGCATTTTGATATCACATAAAATAATATCGTAGGAATTTTTTTTTAAAAAATCAAGTCCGGTAAGCCCATCTTCCGCATCATCCACTTTAAATTTTTCAAATTCCAGGATTTCCCGCAATGTTCTGCGAATGCTTTTTTCATCATCAATAATTAGAATTTTTGCCATATTTTTTTTATTCCGTTGAAACTTTACCCCGATTCAAAATTGACCACAGAACGCCTTCCTTAAGGGCAAATTTAGATAGTTTTATCTTTTTTATACCCGACCTGTAAATAATAAATTGGGTGAGAATGCTTGCCAACACAATGTTTTCTGCTCTGAAGGCCACCAGTCCTTTCATTTTTAACCTCTGCCTAAAAGTTGATGCTAATATTTCTTTATGAATAATTTTTAAATCAGCTAAAATAAAATCGTAAGTTGATTTTCCCCTTAGAATTTTTTTTGAGTAAAATTTACCTGCAATTATATCGGCAAAAGAATCAAAAGAACCCGAACTTCCTACCAAGGCCCGGGCAGGAAATCTCCTAAGTGCTTTAAAAAGGGGGATAAGAATTTTATCAAAATAATTTTTAATTTTTTCGATTTCAGACTTTTTTATCGGGTCACCGGGTTCAAATATTTCAAGAAGCCGGGAAACTCCCAGTTGAAAACTTTTTTTCCAGAATATTTTTTTTTCATTGGCAATAATAAATTCTGTGCTCCCCCCCCCAATATCCATGATTAGGGATTTTTTTTTCCCCAGAACAAGAGCCTGGTTCACTCCCAAATAAATTAGTTCAGCTTCTTTATCTCCGTTAATAATATTTATTTTAATTCCTGTTTTCCTGAAGGCAGCTT
>JAHEZO010000338.1 GCA_023250995.1 Flavobacteriales bacterium
AGAACAAAATTGACTCCCCTGACAATTTAATCAGGTCAACGCAAACAGATACCATAAAAATAAATGCCTTGAATGCCAAAGCAAATTTATGGATTAAAAAAAATCCGGATAAATCGTTGGAGTGCATAAAACTAGCTCTGGAATTAGCCTCAAAAATTAATTACACCTATGGAATTGCAAATGCTTACCTGAATCAAGGGTCGGTATTTTTGTATGATAACAAATTTGATTCAGCTCTTTCCTCTTATAAAAAATCAAAAAACCTATTTGAGGAAATTGCTGATTCGGCAGGAATTTATTCAGCAAGCACTTTGATGGGAAATGGTTTTGGTATGAAGGGTGATTACAACGAGGCCCTTAAATATCATCTCGATGCTTTGAAGTATTACGAAAATCAGAATAATCAACCCTCTATCGCTTCAACTTTGAATAACCTGGCCATAGTTTATACCTACATGGCTTTATTTCAAAAATCGTTAGAATGCCATCTGCGGTCACTTCAAATCAGGGAATCCATAAATGACTTGAAAGGAGTTTCATCCTCTTTATTAAATATTGCTATTACTTATGATAAATTAGGAAATCAGGAAAAAGCGATTGAATATAACCTTAAGGCCATTGATGCCAAAGAAAGACTTGGGGATAAAAAGGGGCTAGCCCAAGCCCTGGGTAACCTGGGGGCAACTTATGATAATCTGAATAATTATGAAAAGGCAACAGATTATTATTTAAAGGCCATGGTAATACAAGAGGAAATTAAGGATATGAACGGCATGTCAAATTCATTGGTGGGTATTGCCGGAATGAATGAATTAAGAGGTAAATATCCTCTGGCGTTAAAATATTACCAACAGGCACTTCAGATAAAAAAAGATCTCGGGGAAATAGATGGAGAGGCCGAGTGTTATTTTAACATTGCAACCGTTTATGAGCACTTAAACAATCACAAAACAGCACTGGAATATTTTTCGATGGCTGAGAAAATCTGTCTGGAAACAAATTCAAGGTTGCTGCTGAAACTTACTTATGAAGGCCTTGCTGCCTGCTACAATAATATGGGAAAGTTTGAAAATGCATTTAATTACATTAAAAAATTTTCTGAATTAAAAGATTCCATTTATACCACCGAATCGGGGAAGCAAATGGCCGAAATTCAAACCAAATATGAAACAGAAAAAAAAGAACTTCAGATTGAAAGTCTGAACAAAGACAACGCCCTTAAGGAAACCGAAATAAAAAAACAAAATATTCAAAAAATTGGCTTTGCCTCCGGGTTCGCTCTTACCCTTTTACTTGCTTTTGTTATTTTCAAAGGGTATTCTCAAAAAAAGAAAGCCAACAAATTAATAACAGCACAAAAAAATGAGGTGGAAAAACAAAAGTCGCTGGTGGATGAAAAAAACAAATCGCTCGGAGTTGCCTACCAGAAAATAGAAGAAAAAAACCATGAAATACTCGACAGCATCCGCTATGCTAAAAGAATTCAGGAAGCCATCTTACCCCCGCAAAAGCTGGTGAAAGAATATCTTGAAGAATCATTCATTCTTTACAAACCAAAAGATATTGTTGCAGGTGATTTTTATTGGATAACTCCACTCGCTGCCACGATTGGGATCACACTCCAACCGGAAGGAGCCAAAGCGGATGGCCAACCCATGGGGGATAAAGGGACTTTTTTGTTTGCCGCCTGTGATTGCACCGGACATGGAGTTCCGGGAGCATTTATGAGTATTCTGGGGCATAATGGACTTAATCGTTGCATTAAAGAATTCGGGCTCACTCAACCCGCTGCCATCCTGGATAAACTTTGTGAACTTATTGATGAAGGGTTTAGCAAAAGTGAGGAGGATATAAAGGACGGAATGGACATTGCCCTTTGCAGTTTGCAATTATTAAACAATGAGAATGGAGAAGTGGTTGCCCATGAAGATAAGCCGGTGGCTGCGGTTTTAAATTTTTCAGGTGCGGGAAATTCACTTTATCTGATAAGTGAAAACAAACTGGTTGAAGTTAAGGCTGACAAACAACCCATCGGAAAATATTCCTCCCGTAAACCATTTACAAATCATGTAATTGAATTGCGAAAAAACGATTCAATTTATATTTTTACCGATGG
>JAHEZO010000206.1 GCA_023250995.1 Flavobacteriales bacterium
GTCAGGAAACTACTCCGTAACAATTACCAACGCTTCCGGCTGCTCCGCCTCCGCTTCCATTTCTATTAATGCTAACAGCAACCCTTTCCTGTCGGTTACTTCGGTTACCGATGCCAGTTGTTTTGGCGGAAATAATGGAAGTGCTACCGTTGGCGTTTCAAGCGGTTCCTTTCCTTACGGCTTTCAATGGGATATCAATGCAGGGAGCCAAAGCAGCCCCACCGCAACCGGCCTTAATGCAGGAACCTATTTTGTTACAGTTTCTGATGCTGCCAATTGCTTATCTGTTACCTCGGTAACAATTAATAATCCTTCAGGGTTAAGTGCCACAACATTTTCATCCAATGGCTGTGTTGGAGGTAATAACGGAACGGCATCAGCGAGTGCTACAGGTGGCACTCCAAATTATAATTATCAATGGGATGGTTTAACCGGGAACCAAACAGGGTCAACAGCTACCGGTCTTTCGGCCGGAAACTATTCCGTAACCATTACTGATAACAATTCCTGCACTTTTACAACAAGTCAATTAGTTAATGAAACAGTTGCTGTTTTTCTTTCGGGCAATTCCACACCTGCTTGCATGGGAGGTGCAACGGGAACGGCCACAATAAATCCGGCTGGAGGAAATGCCCCATATTCATTTTTTTGGGATTCACTTTCGGGCTTTCAAACATCGCCCACCGCAACAGGCCTAACTTCTGGAAGTTACTCTGTTACAGTTACTGATTCAAATTCCTGTGTTGCGAGTTCCATTGTAATGGTTTCATCGGTTGCGGGTGTTAATTTATCCATAAATTCAAGTGGAGGATGCGGAGTTGGAACTTCCGGTTCGGCTGCAGCAATAGTAAACGGAGGAGCACCTCCATACACTTATTTTTGGAGTGACGGAAGCAGTCAAAGTCAGATATCGAACCTCAGTACACAAACTTATTCAGTAACAGTAACTGATGCCAATGGATGTTTTTCAATAGACAGTGTTTTAATTTCTGTCCCAGTCATTATGAGTACCAGCATGACGCATACTGATGTTCAGTGCAACGGACAAAATAATGGAACGGCACTGGTTGTGGTTACGGGGGGCACTTACCCGTTTACTTTTGTTTGGAATACAGGAACCATTACTCCAAATGAGCCGGCCCTTACAGTGGGAAATTATTTTGTTGTGGTAACCGATTCAAATTCCTGCTCCGACACCGGATTCGTTACAATTAATCAGCCTGCCCCCATTACATTGACAGGTAACGGTACACCCTCTGATTGCGGAGTGAACAACGGAACCGCAGGAATAACTGCATTTGGCGGAACGATCCCCTATAACTATTTATGGGATATTAATACGGGAAATCAATCCAGCCCAACCGCCACCGGACTGGGGAGTGGAATTTATGCAGTAACAGTTTCAGATGCCAACAATTGCAGTAATACAGCAAATGTAATTGTTAACGGAACTACAAACCTTGCAATCGGATTAACATCCACAGATGTAACCTGCAACGGTGGAACAGATGGAACTGCAGTAGTAGTAGCCAATGGCGGAAACACCCCTTACTCATTCCTGTGGAGCAATGGACAGACCAGCCCGAATTTAACAGGGCTTACTGCAGGAGTTTATTCGGTCACCGTTTCAAATATTGACAGTTGCACGGCTGTGGGAATGGTAACCATTTCAGATCCACCCCCTGTTAATGCATCCATTTCAAATGACACTACCATTTGCAGCGGGGATTCTGTTTGGTTAATTGCAGGTGGCGGGAGTGAATACCTCTGGACCAGCGGGCAGAATACATCAGGCATAATAGTTGCCCCGGAAGCTACTTCAGTTTTTTCGGCAGGGGTTTTTGATGCTTTTGGCTGCGTTACTACAGCTACCGTAACAGTTACGGTTATTCCCTATATTAACTCAACCATTTACGGAAATACTTCCCTTTGCCTAGGAAAAAGTACCACTTTGACAGTAATCGAGGGTGAAAATTATTTTTGGAACACTGGGGATACTTCAAATTCCATTACAGTAAGTCCTCCTGTTTCCACAATTTATTCGGTTACCTCTACAAATTCTTGTTATTCTGATTCAGATTCTGTTTTGGTAAAAGTTGGTTTCATCACGGCAAAAGCTTCTTCCGATACAACCATACTAATTGGAGCAAGTGCCCAGTTAAATGTAATGGGAGGAATACTATTTTTATGGGACCCGCCCACCGGATTAAACTGCATAACCTGCCCTAATCCGGTTGCAAATCCTGTTATTTCAACAAAATATGTTGTCACAGTAACCGATTCAATGGGATGCGGAGGAATGGATACTGTAACAATTATTGTTGATGATTCAAAATCAGTTTTTGTACCAAACATCTTTTCACCCAACGGGGATGGAGAAAATGACATTATTAATATTATGGGGAAGGGAATCGTGAAAATAAAATTTTCAATATTTGACCGTTGGGGTGAAAAAGTTTATGAAACAGAGGATATTACAAAGGGCTGGAATGGAATATCAACCTTTGGCACTCCCTTTAACTCAGGAGTTTTTATTTTTAACCTTTGGGTTGAATTTTTTGACGGAACTTCAGACACAAAAGAAGGAAATATTACCCTTGTAAGGTAACACCTTAACCACTTTCCTTTCTTTGAATCATTGTGGTTTTTCCTAAAAACAAAAAATCAAATTAAAAATTAGGCGATTAATAATATTTTTGCCACCGAAAATATAAAACCAGCATGGCAAAATTTCATTCACTTACCGTTAGTAATATCCGAAAAGAAACAGATGATTGCGTTTCCATTTCTTTTAATATTCCCGATAATTTAAAGGAAGAGTTTAGGTTTATTCAAGGGCAGTACGTTACCCTTAAGATGAATATAGAGGGGGAGGAATTAAGAAGGTCTTATTCACTTTGCAGCAGCCCCATTGCTGAAAACGATTTCAGAATTGCATCCAAAAAAGTAAGCAATGGTAAAGTTTCAAATTTTCTTTTTGAAAGGTTGAAAGTAGGAGATTCTCTTGAAGTGATGACACCCATGGGGAATTTTTATTCGAAACTGGATCCCTCTCACTCAAAAAATTACCTCTTGTTTGCAGGGGGAAGTGGAATTACTCCGGTTTTCTCAATAATAAAAACTGTTTTAAATGTTGAAAAGGACAGTACTATAAAATTATTTTTCGGGAACAAGGATGAAAGTTCGGTTATATTCAAGGAGGCTCTAAATGATTTGGAAAAAAAACATTCAGGCAGATTTGGAGTTTACCATATTTTTGAGAAGCCTCAAAAACCATATTCCCCCGATTTAACAGGTCTTTTAACCCGGGAAAAAACAGAAGAACTGCTTTCAAAGCATGTAGAAATGGACAAACCGCAGGAATGTTTTATTTGCGGACCATTGCCCATGATGAACAATATTAAGGATACTCTTGAAAAATTTCAAGTTCCCAAAGAATCCATTCACATTGAATATTTCACCACGGTCCTTGAAGATATAGCCAGGGCCGAAAAAGTTGAAATTCAAAATAATATTCCTGAAACTATTTCAAATGTTACGGTTATTTTGGATGGAAGCGAAACCACTTTTAAAATTAAATCAACAGGGAAATCAATATTGGATACATGCATTGATAACGATTTGGATGTCCCATTCGCATGCAAAGGTGCGGTTTGCTGCACATGCAAGGCAAAAATTATTTCAGGAAAAGTTACCATGGATATGAATTATGCCCTTACTTCACACGAAGTCACAATGGGCTATATCCTAACCTGTCAAAGCCATCCCCAATCAGAAAATGTAACAGTGAGTTACGATGAAATTTAATTCTGAAGCTTAATGTTTAGCACTGTTGTATTAAAAAAATTCGAAAAAATTAAAACTCCATTTTATTATTACGACCTTTCTCTTTTAAAAAAAACTCTTCATGTTTTAACTTCTTCGGCCGGAAAATTCGGATTTATTGTTCATTATGCCCTTAAGGCAAATGCGAACAAAAAAATTCTACATGAAATAAAAAATGCCGGAATTGGGGCAGATTGCGTTAGCGGAAATGAAATTAAGGAAGCTCTTGCCTCGGGATTCAAACCAGGTTCGGTGGCTTTTGCCGGAGTTGGCAAGACGGACGAAGAAATTATTTATGCACTCAATAAAAACATTTTTTGTTTTAATTGCGAGTCGCAACAGGAAATTGAAGTTATCAATGCATTGGCCGGAAAAACAGGCAGGACCGCCCGGGTTGCCCTTAGGATAAACCCTGATATTAACCCCAATACACATCATTACATTACCACTGGTTTGGAAGAAAATAAATTCGGAATAAATAAAGGGGATTTGGAAAATGTTCTGAAGTTATTACAAAAGTCAAAAAATATTAAGTTAACCGGAATCCATTACCATATCGGTTCACAGATTACAGATCTTTCATCATTCAAAAGTCTTTGCATAAAATCAAATGAAATTCAACATTGGCTTAATAAACGAAATGTATTCATAGAACACATAAATGTAGGAGGAGGTTTGGGTGTGGACTATCACCATCCCGAAAAAAATATGATTCCCGATTTTGAATCGTATTTCAAAATGTTTCATGATTTTCTGGAACTTCAAAAAAATCAAAAATTACATTTTGAATTGGGGAGATCGGTGGCTGCTCAATGCGGGGCTCTTGTTTCGAGAGCATTATTCATTAAAAAAGGGGTTCAGACAAATTTTCTGATACTTGATGCCGGGATGACGGAACTGATCAGGCCTGCCCTTTATCAGGCCTACCATAAAATTGAAAATATTTCAGCAGAAGTATTGAGGAAATCAGAATCCAAAACCAATAAAGGAAAAACATTGAAATCCGGAGATGAAAACCAGATTAAATATGATGTGGTGGGGCCCATTTGCGAATCTTCTGATTGTTTTGGAAAAGGAATTATGTTGCCCGAAACAAAAAGGGGGGATTTAATTGCCATCCGCACTGCCGGGGCTTATGGGGAGGTTATGTCATCTACCTACAATCTCAGGAAAAAAGTAAAGGCTTATTTCGGAAAATAGACAAGGCCTTGCTTAGGAGAAACATTCAATTTCCAACCCTGAAAGTTTGAACAGGTAAAGGTTCTTTTATTCTTGCATTCAGTTTTTCAACAAGATTTTTGGAAACATTGCTGAAATAGCGCTTTTGCTTGTATGAACCCACCCATTGAACCCCTTTTATTACGTTGGTAAAAAAAACTTCATCAGCGCGCAATAATGCACTTGGACTCAAAGGGCATTCTTGTACTTCGGTGCCACCCCGTCTCAACATTTCAATGATTACCTGACGCATAATGCCGGGAATACATCCCTGATTTAATGAGGGAGTATAAAAAACTCCATTGTAAACAATAAATATATTTGAACTTGTAGCTTCGGAAATACTTCCCATTTCATTTATAATAATACAATCATCAAGGTTTTTTTCCTTTTTGAAAATTCCGGCTAAAACCAGTGGAAGACAACAGGAAGTTTTTATTGTTGAAATTTTATTTAGTGGTTTTTTTTGTTCATCAAAAACATCAATGTTCAAACCTTTTTTATTTATTTCATAATAATTATTTTCAAGGGGTGAGGATTCAATAATAAAGGAGACATCATGCGTTTCGGGAGCGTATAATCCACCCGCATTCCGAAAAACCGAAATCCTTATTCTACCACCATCCTTAATTCCGTTTTTTTCAAGGGTTTTAATAATTTCATTTTCAAAATTAATTTCATTCAATAAAGGATGAATTTTCATTTTTAAAAAAATCATTCCATCCTGCAAACGGGACAGGTGTCGGTTTAAAAAAGATGGATGTCCATCCACCACCCGGATGGTATCAAATAAACCATCACCATACCTGAAGGCCCGGTTGTTTACTAAAAGAACCGGTTCGTTTTTTTGAAAAAAATTTCCGTTGTAATTTATGTATAAATTTTCCTCCATTCTTTAAAAAATATTTTTCACCGGGTAATCTTCCTATATTTTTTTGCACACTTCAGGAAATCATTCCGGCAATTCCCAAAACTGAAGAATTTGGCTCAATTAATAACCCCTTCACCCCTACTCTGCTGGCGGCCTCAATATCCCTATCTTTATCTCCAATTAGGTATGATTTTGAAACATCAATTTCATATTTTGCAATTGCCTTTTCAAGCATTAATGAATCCGGCTTTCGGCAAAGGCATTTGCCCGTTTCATCATGGTGGGGGCAAAAAAATATCTCTTTAATTAAGATTCCACTTTCAAGTAAAATCCTGTTCATTTTTTGGTGTAAAAATTCTACATCTTCCGTTTTATAAATTCCTTTTGCAATCCCCGATTGATTT
The DNA here is from genome assembly GCA_023250995.1 of Flavobacteriales bacterium. GTDB lineage: Bacteria > Bacteroidota > Bacteroidia > Flavobacteriales_H > JAHEZO01 > JAHEZO01. The sequence goes on from JAHEZO010000206.1 coordinate 6,319, forward strand.
GTTACCACAATGAAAATGAATCCTTTCCCTTTTAAAATTTCTAATGCCTCGGTGACATCTTTGTTAATTTCAAAATCCTCGGAGCGGAAAACCCAACCCCCGATTTCTTTGTTAATTACTCCATCCCTGTCAAGGAAAATTGCTTTTTTCAAAATTCCGTAAAATTATCCGAACCGGAATTATTCATTTCCGGTATTTAACCAAAAGTAGTAAAAATCTGTTCTAAAAAATCAACGAAAATGCGGGGTTTTAGGGAAATCGTAAAAATAATGCCGAACAATGCACCCCAGAAATGGGCCTCATGTGCAATATTGTCATTGGCTTTTTTTCCCATATACGCCTCATAAACCAGGTAAAGTATTCCGAAAATAAATGCAGGAATTCCAATAGGAATAAACATAATATATATAGAAGAAACCGGTTTAAATAAAATACTGGCAAAAAGAACGGCCGAAACTGCACCCGA
>JAHEZO010000339.1 GCA_023250995.1 Flavobacteriales bacterium
GTTCAAAAGGGCACGCAACTATGGGTGGTTATGATATATTTAAATCTGTTCTCGACCTAAAAGCCGAGCCTGAATACATCGGTCAGCCGCCTCAATGGAAAGAGCCCGAAAACATGGGATACCCTATTAATTCCACTGATGATGACATTTACTTTGTTCTTTCCACTTCGGGCGATCATGGCTATTATTCCTCCCAAAAACCAGGTGGATTCGGTGGCCAGGATATTTATGTTTTACAAATGCCGGGGACGGAAGCAAAATCACTGGTGGTAATTAAAGGAGTTATCATTGCACCGGATGAATCTCCCGTTGGTGCAATGATTACGCTTACCGATGATGAAACCGGCAATACCGAAGGGCTGTATAATTCAAATGTTAAAACCGGAAAGTATTTAATGGTTGTTGCCCTCGATAAAAAATACACCTTGATGGCCAGTGCAGATGGATATAAAACTTATTCCGAATCCTTTGATTTCACCAAAGAGGGCGGGGTGAAAGAAATTGTGGTGCCAATCAGACTTGAAAAAGAATAAAAATAATAATGAAATAAATTTAAACACCCTCTTAGTTTATTAATGCATAAAATTCTCCCGCAGATAACACAGATAACCACAGCAAAAATCAGAACAATCTGCGAAATCTGCGGGAAAATAATCCGGCAGTGAATGTTTACCAATGGAATTAACATTTAAATAATTTCCATGAAGAAGTATTTTTTTATTGCTAAAATTTATTTTTTATTTTTTATTGCCATTTTCGGATGGGGGAAAAGTTTTTCCCAGGATCCTCAGTTTTCGCAGTTTTATGCCAACCCGTTATACTTAAATCCTGCAATGACGGGTAACACGCAAATGGGACGGCTAACGGCAAATTACCGGAATCAGTGGGCAGCCGTGCCCGCTTCCCGCTCCGATGCATTTAAATCATATGCTTTTTCTTACGACCATAACCTGGCAGCAATTAACAGTGGTTTGGGAATTCAATTTGTGCGCGACCGGGCAGGCATTGGGGGATTAAGATATACTGACATTGCCGGCTTGTATGCTTACCACATGACCATAAACAGAAACCTTCATGTAAATGCCGGAGGCAGGGTTTCCTATTCTACCAGAGATATTGACATCAGCCGGCTCACCTTTGGCGATCAGCTTTTGAGAAATGACGGAAGTGCTACAACAGAATCTTTTGTTACTGAAAAAGTTTCTTTTTTGGATGTGGGAACCGGAATTATTTTTTATGGGCCACGATTTTGGGCCGGAACCTCCTTTAGTCATATTAACAGGCCCGATCAAACTCTGATGGGAAACCAGGCCCTGCTCCCGGTAAAATATTCTGCTCATGGCGGAGTGAATTTTCCGGTAAAAAGGAATTTAAAAGGTACTGCGGTTTCGAGCCTAACAGTAGCTGCAAATTATAAAGGTGAATTAAAATGGGATCAATTGGATTTGGGAGCATATTACAAACAAAGTCCGGTGATATTCGGATTATGGTACAGGGGAATTCCTCTGATAAAATCATATAAACCGGGATACCTGAATAATGACGCATTTATTCTTCTTGCAGGATTTTCATTTGAAGATTTGGGCCTTAGCTTCGGTTACAGTTATGATATTACCATTTCACGCCTTATAAAAAACACGGCAGGCTCCCATGAGGTTTCCCTTATTTATGAATTTGTTACTCCTGATTATAAAAAAAGCAAAAGAAAATTTGTGATTCCCTGCACAAAGTTTTAATCAAAAGAATTCCTTTTTTTCTCCCCTTTTAGTTTCTTAACTTAGTGCCGTTTTATTTGTGTTTTTTTATGAAAATTTCCTTTTTCGTTCGGGCACCCTGGCTTTTCCCCTCTTGTTTTGGCCTGGTTGGGAGATTTTTTTTGAAATTATTATTTTTTTTTTTAATTTTTCTATGTATTAACAGAAATTGTTTTGGCCAGCCCTGTGATGGTTTTGTTCCGGTTATTAATTTAGATCTTACGGGTAACCCGGATAGTGCCTGGTCACAGCCAAATATTACGCGTGATGGTTCCTGCTGCGGTTATGGGAGTCCGCCAAATAATTGCGTAAAATTTATTGTTACAC
>JAHEZO010000207.1 GCA_023250995.1 Flavobacteriales bacterium
GTTAATTACTACTACCGGTTTCAAACCAAGTTCGATGGCTTTTTTTAAAACAAATCTTGTTTGAGGCATGGGTCCTTCAAAAGCATCCACCAGCAACAGAGCCCCATCCGCCATATTTAGAACCCGTTCCACTTCACCGCCAAAATCACTGTGCCCGGGTGTATCAATAATATTAATTTTATAATCCTTGTAATTTACCGAAACATTTTTGGCAAGAATGGTAATTCCCCGCTCGCGTTCCAAATCATTGCTGTCCATAATGAGTTCACCGGGAGTTTCATGCTCCTTAAATAACCTTCCTATTACAAGCATCTTATCTACCAGAGTTGTTTTCCCATGGTCAACGTGGGCAATGATTGCTACATTTCTTAGTTTTTGCTGCATATCGGGAATTTTTTTTTAACTGATTTTCAATAATTGATTTACTCCGAAAAAATAAGGCGGCAAAAGTACGAATAGTATTCATGCGAATTTTAAAATTATTAGGGGCTTTCCTTAATTTAATTTTTTTTTTGAAGCGAAAAGCCAGTCCGCTTTGCAATGCCTTACCCGCTTTCCGCTGCAATCTTTGCCTGATATCTTAATGGTTTCAAATACCTTAATGATTCGAACAGGCAAAGGATTTTCGCTTCAATCGGGGCTGGGTTGCGGGGCCGCTGGTCAGGGCAAACGCATGAAAAATATCTGCGGATTAAATGCCACTCCTTCGGAGTTTATTTTCAATCGATTATGGAAATTTCTATAAGAATTACACTCCTTCGGAGTTTTTTGTAATTTTTAATCCTGAAGGGATGTCATTTTTATAGTAAAAGAGTTAAAAGAAGATACACAAACCTCGAAGAGGTGAAATAAATTTTTTTCAAGCGTTCGCCCTGGACCGCAGGTTTAAATACCTGTTGAATGTTATTTTTTTATTTTCGTACCAAAAATTACCATCCCCATGAAAAAACTATTTTTATTTTCAACACTTTTATCTGTAATGTCCTTTTCTTCTTTTTCACAGGATTGCCAATGGAAAGAAAAAAAGAAAGACAGCTTTACTAACTCCACCTATTTAAAAACTTTAAATCTCTCCAAAGTGGTAATGGGCGAAAGGCCTGCCCCTGATGTTTCAACCTATTTTAGTGCTTTTCTGGAGTCGAAAGACCGGAATGTTTCTCTCTCGGTTATTTATAGCAGTACCCAAATGCTTTCTCTAAAAAAAATAGAAAAACCTGTTTTGCTAGTAAAACAGGCAGATGGAAATACCATTACACTGAAATCTGAAAATGATTTCGATTTAACGGTTCAGAAAAAAGAACCCCAAACCCGGGCGGTTTTATCGTGGACCATCGGCAAGGAAGATTTGAAAAAACTTTCCGCCAGCGGAATAAATGCTATGAGGCTTTCGTTCGGTGGGGTTGATTACACCTATCTCCTGAAAGAAATTTCCACCAAAGAATTCCTTCAAATGTTTGGCTGCATGAATACTGAGGTTTCGGGGAAATAATACCATTCAGACATTTATTTTAATTTCTCCCTTCCCGCAACTATGATTCCTGAAGGGGCCAGTCCAATTACTCTTGAGCTTTGATCCATTCAGTGAAAAAAGGGTGAGGGTGGGAAAAGATTGTTTTATATGTCTAAATGGTATAAATAGATTAATAAGGTTAAACCGAAGACTTCCTTTCTGAATTTTTCCATTAAGGTATCAAGATATTATTATTCGCAAAATTTGATAAATATTTTTTTAATAATGGTTTTCAAAGTTTAAGTTCAGCATGTATTTGTTACCTCCAATATTAAAAACAAAAAATAATTATCAAAAACAAAAATTCAAGAATATTGAATCTCCATTTTTTGAATTTCTAACATTAACCATCAAACTTTCCATTTAACTTTTTGCCGGTACAAACATAAAATCCTCCCGGAAACCGTAAAAATTTTTTCATTTTAAACTTGCCCCCAACCCATCAAAAACACAATTGTTTTCTTTTGCTTTTTTTCCCAGCCTCCGGTTCAATTCTGCAATAGAATCCTTATCCGTTTTCATATTGGGGGTGTAGCCTGTGACAATCCATAGGTTGTCCTCCGGGAATACATCGTCAAAACCCGAATAAATAATTTTCATTCCCATTTCAAATAGGGCAATTGCAAGGTTACTTGCTTCATTTTGGGAAGGAGAATAAAAAAGAAAATCAAACGAAAGCATTTTTTCAGCTTCGTGTTTTTCCTTATTAATAAGGCCTGCAAACAACGATTCCATTTTACCTGAATCCATACTAAAATTTTATAATCTTTCCAAAGGAGTTTGCACCCCGTTTACAAGTGAATAGCAATGCAGCTTATCCTTAAACACCGAAGATTTGAATAATGATTTATTCAACAGCATCCTCACACATTCCTGAATCCCCTCAATGATGGACGGATGGGGGTGTACAAGTTCGGCCAACTCCTCTATTCCAAGATTCATTTGAATTAATAATGCCACCGCCTGAATAGCGCTCGAAGCATGTGCTCCAATGGCCCGCATCCCCAAAATTTTCATCTCATCATCATTGGTAACAATAATTTTAAAAAATCCCTGGGTTCTGCGCATTGCAATGGCACGGGCAATGCACGAATAATCAATCTTAACAATTTTTACCGGTATATTTTTTTCAATGCATTGCTGCTCGTTTAACCCCACGGCAGCCACTTCGGGAGCAAGAAACATTATGGTGCAAACATTATCATACGACATTTTTGCTTTTTTTCCAGCAAACATTTTTTCAACGGCATGCCTTGCCTCCAGCTCTCCCATGTTTACCAAAGCAATATGCCCCGACACATCTCCCACCGCATAAATATTCGGAACATCGGTTTGAGTGTCATTTTCTGCAATCATCCCCCTGCCGGTAATTTTAACCCCAATTTCTTCCAAACCAATATTTTTTATGTTCGGTATTCTTCCGATGGAAAGAAGGGCCCTCTCCACTCTTATAATCTCTCTTTCTCCATCCTTATGAGAAATTTCGTACTCCACCTGTCCGTCAATAATTTCCATCCGCTCAAGTTTCGAATTATTATGAACCACGGCACCTTTTGCTGCAAGATTTTCGGCCACCATTTTTGCAATATCATTATCTTCAAAAGGTAATATCCGGGGTTCCTTATCAATCAAATAAACTTTTGTGTTTCCGAAATTTGCAAATATTGTGGCAAACTCACAACCAATAACCCCGGCTCCCAGAATAACCAAACTTTTGGGGTAATCCTTCAGATGGTGTATTCCATCACTGGTCATGATAATGTTTTCATCCACAGGAATGGTTGGCAATTTTCTGGGTTTGCTCCCCGTGGCCACTATTATATAATCTGAATAAATAATTTTGCTTGTGCCGTTATCTTTGGTAATTTCAATTTCATTTTTACTTATTAAGTGCCCGTTGCCCCGGTGGAAGCTGAATAGCTTGCTCAATGTTTCTTCCTGCAGCAATTTAATATGGCAGGTGTATTGAAACTTCCGGTCAAAAATTGCTTCGTTCATGGTTTTGTAAACCTGTTGCCAGGTAATTTTGTATTTCTGCTCCTTTCCCCCATTTCCAATAATTTCATTTACCGATGAAACTTTTTCTGAAAGTTCCCAAAGGGTTTTTGATGAAAGTGCTCCATCGTAAATTCCCGCACCTCCAACCTGATCCCTTTCAATCAGGGCAACCCTTTTACCAAAATCAATGGCCCGCATGGCTGCGGCATATCCCGAGGGGCCTCCACCAATTATACACAAATCGTATTTTTCCATTATCAAATAAATTAAGTGAATTTGTTTTAGTGCGGCTAAAGTTAATAAAAACCTGAAATGACAATTATCATCTTCGTTAAAATTTCATTTGTTATTTTTACAAATTAAAAAAAATAAAATGAACATCCTTTCGGCAAAACAAAGTTATCGGCAAAAACAAAATATTGTTTTAGAAAAAAATTATCGGGTCAGTAAAAATTTTTTTCGAAGCGATAAAATACTTTCAAACTTTCTGACGGAAAATATTTCACCTGACGGGTTTGCCCAAATGCACCCAAAACTTATTGAATTGGGTGGAGAAGCTGCAGGAAAGATGAACGACCTTTCTTTGGCGGCAGATAAAAAAGGACCCGAGTTAATAAAAAGAAATTTTCTCGGGGAAACCATGAATGAAATCAGTTTTCACCCTGCCTATTGGGAGCTAATGGACATTGCTGTAAAATCTGATATGTTCAGGGTTAAATGGGAACCCGGAAATAAGAAAAAATTTAAAATGGAATTGCACCGGCTGGGATTTTCGGCCGGTTATTTATTCGCCCTGAGTGAATGCGGACAGTTTTGTCCCTTATGCATGACGGATGGTGTGGCAAGATTGATTGATATTTTTTGCACCGAAGAAGATAAAAATCGCCTACTGCCGCATATTTATACTGAAAAGGTTTCAGAATTTTTTACAGGTGCCATGTACCTCACTGAAAAAACCGGAGGGTCGGATGTGGGTGCAAATATTACTTTGGCCGATCCCACTTCCGAAAAAAATATTTATACACTTACGGGCGAAAAATGGTTTTGCAGCAATGCCAATGCCGATTTGATTTTTGCTCTGGCACGCACCGATGAAAATTGCAAAGGAACCAAAGGCCTTTCCATTTTTCTGGTTGAAAAATTTTTGCCGGATGGGAAAAAGAATCCCATAGATATTATCAGGTTAAAAGAAAAACTGGGAGTCCGGTCCATGGCCTCAGCCGAATGTATGCTGGAGGAAACAACAGGAAAATTGGTGGGAAACGAATTCGAAGGATTTAAAGTGATGGTTGAAATGATTAATTTATCAAGGCTGTATAATTCGGTAGGTGCTTTATCCTCTTCGCGAAGGGCTTTGATTGAAGCATATCAATTCATTACCCACCGGCAAACGTTTGGAAAATATGCAATTGAACATGCATTAATCCGAACTAAACTTTTAGAACTCGGATCACTGAATGTTGCAAATTTTTATCTTACCTGGAGAGCCATAAAATCTCTGGATTTAGCTGATAACGGAGATGAAAAAGAAAGCCAGCTTTTCAGAATCATTAACCCAATGACAAAAAAATGGTCGGCTGAAACCGGTGTTTACATTACCAGGGAATGCATGGAGCTGATGGGTGGAATAGGATATATTGAAGACGGGGTAATGCCAAAATTAATGAGAGATGTAATGGTGTTGCCCATTTGGGAGGGGTCAGGAAATATTATCATTCTGGATATGCTCAGGGCAATGTTCAAATCAAATGGTTTTGAAATTCTTTGTGAAGAAATATTTAAGTCCGGCAGCACATCAAAAAAAATTCAATGGGGGGATTTTAATTTTTCAGACTGGCTAAAAAAAGAATTAACCGTTCTGATTTCATTTTCCGAAAAATTAAAAAAATTTAATAGAGATGAAATGGAGGCCTCCTCAAAAATGTTTTTCGAAAAATTAACCACATTATTTCAAATTTCTATTCTCATCGAAAACTTTAATGAAGAAAGTAAAAACTGGATTTTGCCCTCTGTAAAATTTTTAAAATCAAAATATTCTCCTGAAGAAATTCAGGAATTAATTCCACCATCAGTGGAAGAAGTAAAAGGATTAATCGGGTGGGATTTTTAAAAAAATTATATTTGCAAAAAACAACTGCCATGAAAAATATTTTTAATGCCCGGTTTTTAACTCTTGGGGCCATTGTATTCATAGCTGCCTTGTGGCGGCTTATTCCACACGCACCAAATTTAACGCCCATTGCAGCAATAGCACTTTTCGGAGGCGCAAATTTTAATAGCCGGATAGCAGCTTTTCTGGTTCCGCTTGCCTCGCTTTTTTTAAGTGACCTTATCATTGGCTTTTACGGATTAAATATGTTATCGGTTTACTTTTCATTTTCATTGATTGTTTTAATTGGTTTTTACCTGGGAAAACGCCAGACTATCGGTTCGGTTTTGACATCCACAATTGTTTCCTCTTTATTATTTTTTGCAATTACAAATTTTGCGGTTTGGACCGGAAACCCCGCCTTCCCGCAGAATTTCACGGGCCTGATGGCCTGTTATTTTTCTGCCATTCCGTTTTATAATAATGCACTCATAGGCGATTTATTTTATTCAACCCTTCTTTTCGGGAGTTTTTATTTAGCCGGCCGGAAATACCCGGTTCTGGCAAAATAATTTTAACCAGATAAACTTCCAAATGTCAGGAGAGGAAAATATTTATCTTCATCCATCAGAATTTATTGATTCCGGCTCTGAAGAGGTAATTTCATTTTCAAAAAAAATTGTTGGAGATACTTCTGCGGCTATGGATAAGGCCATAAAACTTTATTATGCAGTAAGGGATGGCTTTAATTACGATCCTTATCATGTAGATTTAAGTAAAGATGCTCTAAAGGCCAGTTCGCTGTTAAAAAGAGATAGCGGTTATTGCGTTGAAAAGGCCTGCCTTCTGGCCGCATGTGCAAGGGCGGTGGGAATTCCTTCAAGGGTTGGTTTTGCAAAGGTTCGCAATCATATAGGCACCGAAAAACTGGAAAAAGCCCTTAAAACGGATGTCCTGGTTTTTCACGGATACACTGAATTGTTTTTAGAGGGAAAATGGGTTAAAGCAACTCCTGCTTTTAATAAATCACTCTGCGAAAAATTAAATGTGGATCCCCTGGAGTTTGATGGTAAAAACGATTCTGTTTTCCAGGGT
>JAHEZO010000056.1 GCA_023250995.1 Flavobacteriales bacterium
AATATATTTTTTTAAGATGCCCTGGGATGGGCCTGCTTATAGATAGTTTTTAGTTTTTCAAAAGAATTATGAGTGTAAACCTGAGTTGCCGAAAGGTTTGCGTGACCCAGCAATTCTTTAATTGAATTCAAATCAGCTCCGTTATTAAGCATATGGGTTGCAAAAGTATGCCGCAGCACATGAGGACTTTTTTTGTTTGCAGTAGTGGCTGAACCTAAATAGTGATTCACGATTCTGTAAATTTGCTTTTCATAAAGCTTTTTATTTTTTTCGGAAATAAAAAAATACTCGTTTTCCAAACCCAGTTTTCCCCTTTCAATAATATAGGAATTTATTAATACTTTGAGCGAGGGGGAAAATGGTATAAGGCGCTCTTTGTTCCTTTTTCCAAGTACCTTTATGGTATTTGAATATCCATCCACGTTTCCCATCTTTAAATTCATCAACTCGGAAAGCCGCATGCCGGTAGAATAGAACATTTCAAGAATCATTTGGTCTCTTAATCCGATGAAATTACTACCAAAATTAATATTATCAAGCATTGTATTCATGCTTTTTTTATCTACAAAAGCGGGAAGTTTTTTTGAGATTTTGGGGGAAATCACTTTGATCATGGGATTTACCTTAATTTCTCCCCCTTTTAACAAAAATTTATAACATGTTTTAAGGGCGGTAAGTTTTCTGTTAATGGATCTGGCCGAAATTTTATTTTCCATTAAAGAAGCCACCCAGGAACGAATAAGCTGATGGCTTACAGATTTCAGATCTGAAACCTGATAGGATTTCTCAATAAATAAAAGGAATTGGGATAAATCAGATTGGTAGGCGGTACAGGTATGTAAGGAGAATCTTTTTTCGAATTTTATGTAATGAAGAAAATTTTGAGGAACCATAAATATCTAGCACTCCGGTTTTGCAAGAAAATTTCAAATCCAAAGATAAGGAAATTATCTTTGATTAAAAACCGACAAAACCTGAGCGAAATTATGGCCTGTTTCAGGAAATGGTGCCGTCTGCCCTTAGCTTTTCTACATAAACTGCATGAAGGATTTCTTGCCTTCTTTCAACGGATGGTTTGGTGAATTTTTGCCTTTCCCTTAATTCTTTCAAGGCCCCTGTTTTTTCAAATTTCTTTTTAAATTTCTTAATGGCTTTTTCAATTGGTTCGCCTTCTTTTAGTGGTACAATTAACATCAGTTATTGGTTTAAAATTGTTTAAATAATATTTTTAAAAATTTAAGGGCGGCAAATATATATAAAAAATTTAAAAAAAAACCAAAAAGCTGATTAGTTTAAAATTTCTCTGGAAATTACAAGCTTTTGAATTTCAGAAGTTCCTTCGCCAATAGTGCATAATTTTGAGTCGCGATAAAATTTTTCGACCGGAAAATCTTTGGTATAACCATACCCGCCAAAAATTTGAACCGCCTCGGTAGAAACCTTTACGGCCACCTCGGAAGAATAATATTTTGCCATGGCTGACAATTTGGTAACTTTTTCACCCCGGTTTTTTAAATCGGCAGCCTGAAAAATCAGCAATTCTGCGGCTTCTATCTGGGTGGTCATATCGGCTAATTTAAATGCAATGCCCTGAAAACCGGAAATGGGTTGTCCGAATTGCTGCCGCTCTTTAGAATATTTTACCGAAGCATCCAAGGCTCCTTTTGCTATGCCCAGTCCAAGGGCGGCAATGGAAATCCTCCCGCCATCCAATACTTTCATTGCCTGGATAAATCCATCCCCAACCTTTCCGAGGATATTATCCTTATGCACCCGGCAATTTTCAAAAATAACTTCGGTGGTTTCAGAAGCCCTCATTCCAAGTTTATTTTCTTTTTTGCCGGCTCCCAGGCCTTTTGTTCCACGCTCAATTACAAAAGCGGTCATTCCATGGGAATCCAGAAGTTCTCCGGTTCGAACAATGGCAACCAAAACATTTCCTGAATTACCGTGAGTTATCCAGCATTTTGTTCCATTTATAACCCAGTGATCACCATCCTGAACCGCAGTACATTTCATGCGCATGGCATCAGAACCTGTGTTTGGTTCGGTGAGTGCCCATGCCCCAATCCATTCTCCTGATGCAAGCTTGGGAAGCCATTTCTTTTTTTGGGCAGGATTTGCAAATTGCAAAATATGACCGGTGCACAATGAGTTGTGTGCCGCGAGTGACAAGCCGATAGAACCACAAATTTTTGCAACTTCGGAAATAACGGTAACATATTCAGTATAACCGAACCCAGCCCCACCATATTCAGAAGGAACCAGAACTCCCATTAACCCAAGCTCACCAAACTTTTTAAAAACTTCAACCGGAAATTCCTGCGTTTCATCCCATTCCATAAGCTTTGGTTTTATATTTTTTTCTCCAAAGTCTTTTATCATCTGGGAAATCATCTTCTGGTTTTCGTTAAGAGAAAAATCCATAGGTATAAAATTGAAATTATTAAATTAATTATTAATTTTCATAAGTAGCCAGTTTGATTATTTTATCAGAATAAGGAAACAATTTGGCGGTTCCGTTTAAAAAAGAAAGTTCAATTAAAAAAGCAAATCCGGCAACAATGCCACCTTGCCTTTGTATTAATTCGGCAGCGGCTGCAGCAGTACCCCCTGTGGCAAGCAAATCATCATGGACCAAAACATTCCACCCTTTCTTAATGGAATCAACATGCATTTCAACTTCAGCGGTTCCATACTCTAAATCATATTTATAAGAAATGGTTTTGTAAGGGAGTTTTCCCTTTTTGCGAACGGTAAGAAAAGGAATATTCAATTTTTGGGCTATCATCATACCAAATAAAAAGCCTCTGCTTTCAATGCCTACAATGGCATCGAGGGTTGTAGGGGAAAAAACCCTGGAAAATTCGGTAATTATTTCGGCACAGAGGAAAGGATTTTCAAGAATCGGGGTAATATCTTTAAAATTTATTCCCTTTTTGGGAAAGTCCTGAACCTCACGGATGGAAGTTTTAATTCGCTGGGTTAAATTCATTCGCTATTAATTCTCTTTCAATAATTTTTCCACTTCAACTTTGAGAACAGGAATATCCTTCAGGATAATTTTCCAGATAATTGTTTCATTAATTGTGTCGTAAGAATGAATGATTTTATTTCGTAAATCCACAATAACCCGGGAGTACGTGATGGAAATTTCGGAATTTATTTTTAACAATTTGGAAACCGCCTCTCCGATAATTTCGAGATCTCTTTCAACTGCCTTACGGATGGTAATGTTTTGTGAAAAAAGATTAAAATCCTTTTTGTGTTGCAGGTGTATGTCAATATTCACAATTGAATCCAAAATATCTTTTAAGTATTTTTTAACCCTGTCCTCCATACAACAACTCCTTGGTTTTATTTATTTCCTTTATTAGGTATGGGTTTTTCAAAGATTTTCCTACTAACAAGTCTATTTCCCTGTGAAATAAATCTTTAAATTCATAAAACAAATTCCACCAGGCTTCACCTTGTTCGATAGGTTCTAAATTTTCTTTAAAATCCACAATTAAATCAATATCACTTAAAGGAGAAAAACCAGTAGTGCAAACTGAGCCAAAAGCATAAAGTTTTAAAACCCGGTTTTTTTTACACAATTCGCCTATTCTTTCTATATTATTTTTAATTACCGGGCTAACCATAACAAGTTTTATTCAATCTTTAAATAAGGAGCAATTTTACGATATAAATCATCATCCACCAAATCAGTTTTTTGTATGTCGAAAACGTTTTTATACAAACCATGCTTTTGCCTATAAGCAACTATTGCATTGGCCACATTCCAGTTTATGTAAGGGTGGTTTTTCAGTTCCTCCATAGTACAGGAATTAATATTTATTTTTCTTAAGCCAGCGGTATCAATAGAAAGGTACATTGAAATTGAATCGAACAAAGCGGGGGGCATTCCATACACTTCCATTAACTGGTCAATGGTAGCAAAGCCCCCGAGGGCATCTCTGTACTTTACAATTCTTTTGGCAAAGCCGGAACCAATGAATTTAAGCTTTTTAAATTGTGATGTATCCGCATGGTTCACATCCACTTCAAGAATTTTTTTTTCGTGTTTTACAAAACCAATTCCGGGAAATTTGTTTTTCACTGAATCCACTGGAATTTTAATAAAAGGTTCAACTGAATTATAAAACGGTTGAGAGATTACATAAATTTTTTTCAGGTCCTCTTTTTTTGAAAAACTTCCGCCTGCCTCTTCAAATTTTTTTACCGCCTCGGCTTGTTTTTCTGTAAGACCAAGCTTAACCCAATCTTTTGCCGGTAAATGGTTGGGATTAAAAAAAAACTTTTCGGTATAATTCCCAACCCCTTTCTTTTCAGAATTTTCGGGGAGATCCGGAACGGAATCTACGGATTCTGAAAACTCATCAATTTCTTTTTCAAACCGTGAAAAGGAAGATTCGTTTTCTGAAGGGAAAAACAGGGGAATATTTAGTAAAAAAATAAGAAAGATAATGATTAAAATCAGAATAAAAATACCCCTTCTTTCACGTTTATTAAAAGTGAAATAATCTTTGAGGAATTCTTTCATAAACTGCTCCTAATCCTTTTTGTTTTCAGAAAAAGAGCCGGAATCCTGTTTTGGGGGAGTTTTCAATACTTTCCAAAAAAAATAAACTGTAATAATTGCAATAATGGATTCGGTGAATACCATCATTAACAGGGCCTGGTTGCTCATAATTTATAATGTTTGAAAATAGATTAAATCAAGAAAAAACCTATGAAGTAGTTCTGCCTTCCCGAATCCTTTTTTTATAGGCAATGTAAACCAGATAGGCAATGGCTACCCAAACCAATAAAAGGAAAGCCCTTGAAAAATTAACAAATAATTTTTTAGTTTCAAGTTGAGAAATAATATTCAAATCGGTGGCTGAAGCGATTTCTTTATTTATAGAAACATTGGTAATTGTATCCCAAATGTTTGGTAAACTGCTAATGAAAACCCAGCCAAGAATAAGAGGAGTAACAATTAAAATCACATATTTAAAAAACACCGGCACTTTAATATCGGCCCCATCAGTAATTTCTTTCCACCCTTTTTTAATTCCAAAAATCCAGGCGAATAAAATGGTTTCGAAAAGAGCGAAAACCACCAAAGAAACTGTTCCTGCCCAATAATCAAACTCATCAAAAACACCGTAATTAAAAAACAAAACCGTAGGAAGGCCGAGCAATAAAACAACTATTCCAAAAGCCCATGCCGACCTTTCCCTTTTCCATCCAAATTCATCCATCATAAATCCCATGCAAGGAGTACCCATGGCAAGCGAAGAAGTTATCCCTGCAAAAAATAAAAGTCCGAACCAGAATACACCCGAAATAACAGCCAGAACCGGGCCCCATTGTTCAAAAAGGAAGGGCAATGTTTTAAAACCAAGTCCAAGGCCACCGTGTTTTGTCATTTCAACCACCTGATCAATTCCCAAATATCCTATTGCTATTGGAATGATAATGGAGGAACCCAGGACCACTTCAACAAATTCATTCATCCATCCAGCGCTCATTGCGTTAAGGGCCACATCATCCTTTGATTTTAGGTAAGAGGCATAGCATTGAATAGATCCCATCCCAACTGAAAGAGTAAAAAAAATCTGACCGGCAGCTGCGAGCCAGACTTTTGGGTTAAGCAGGGTATAAACTTCCTTTCCCGTATCGGCATCAATCATAGTCATTTTGGGGCTCCACAAAAAATCCAGTCCAAGAGTTCCGGCAAATTTGGCCCCATGCTCACCTGCCTTCATTGTTATTGCAAGATATGCCAGCACAGCCCCGAAAATTATCAATAAAGGCATCCCGATTTTTGAAGCAATTTCAACCCCACCGCTTAAACCCCTGGCAAGAATCCAGGTATTTATAAGCAGGCAAACAACCCAGAAAAAAATGGGTTCGAAGGGGTGATCGAGAGAAACATAACTGCCAAAGAAACCGGCAACCTGTTCCTGTGACTGGCCGGCAAAGGTGCGGATGCAGGAATGGTACACCCAGGAAAGGGTCCATGATTCGAGGTAACAATAGTAGGCGGCAACGGCAAGGTTGGTGAAAATTCCGAACACTCCGATATATTTCCAAAGGCGTTTTTTATCCATTGAATCCAAAATGAATGGGGTGGAATGATGCCCGAACTTTCCGCCAAAACGACCCATTCCCCATTCAATCCAGAGGAGTGGGATTCCCATCAACAAAAAACAGACAAGGTAAGGAATAATGAAAGCTCCTCCTCCATTTTGAATGGCCTGAACGGGGAAACGCAGGAAATTTCCGAGTCCAACAGCATTACCTGCCATTGCAAGAACAAGGCCTACGCGTGAACCCCAGGCTTCTTTGTTAGTAGACATAGAGAATTGCGGGTTTTTTGAAAATTAATTGTTTGATAGTGAAAAGCTGGGAGACGGAAGACCGAAGACGGAAGACCGAAGACCGAAGACCCAAGACTGAAGCCGGGAACCAAAAGCTAAAAATCAAATTTCAAATTTTATTTAAATGGATTCAAAAATATACAAATTAGGAAAGCGGAGAAAAAAATTATCTTTGGGTTTAAAACTTCATCCTGAAAATTTAATTTTTACATTTGCCACAAAAACAGCCAATAACAAAAAATATTTTACTAACTGTTTTTAGAAAAAACAAAAATGCCGGAGATTAGCCGTTTTTATGGAATTGTTATTTATATGTTTTTTATTGATCATAATCCTCCTCATTTTAAGGTAAAGTACGGAGAGTTTGAGGCAAATATATTAATTGAAAACGGGTCAATTCTTAATGGCGATTTACCCATTAGCAAACATAAACTTGTTGTTGCATGGGCCGAAATTCATAAAGAGGAATTAATAAACATGTGGAATACCAAAGAATTTCATAAAGTAAACCCTTTACTTTAAGATAATGTTAAAAGCAGTTGAAATAATTAACTCAAATCCGTATAAAATAGTTTGTAAATTTAATACCGGAGAAATTAGGGAAATTAATCTTGAAAATTTAATTTTAGAAAGCAACTCTTTGGTTAACAAAGAAAAATTATTAGATCCTGCTTTTTTTAATAAAGCTGCTATTGGGAATTTTGGAGAACTTTTTTGGGAAAATGCGGCTTATATCAGAGATTTAAAGGGAGAAATGATAAGTTGCGAGTTTGATTTATCTCCGGAGTTTGTTTACTTCAATTCGAAAAATATTTAGTTTAACCTTTAACGAAAAATTTTTTTAAGAAACAGAAATTGAAAATATAACATATCAGCGTTAGTTTATTCTTGACAAGGAAACTGAGAATCTCCAAAAGAATACAAGATGAAACTAAACGCTCACGCGAAGGCGTGGGCTTTAGTTCATTTGTATTCGGGTTCTTCTCAGTACCTCTTGTCAGATGTCTAAATGTCCCACGCCTGATTTTTTATTCACCCTCCGCAACGGGACAGCCGGAATAAAATAATTATTATGAAAAAACTTTTCTTTTATCTTTTGCTTTTTGCTGCAATACAAAACAACTATGCACAGGTACCACAAAAATTCAACTACCAAGGAGTGTGCCGGGATACGGCCGGTGCGGTAATAAAAAACCAAAACATTGGAATAAAAATAAGCATTCTGCAAGGAAGCCCGGCAGGAACCGCTGTTTATTCGGAAAAACATATTACACTCTCCGATAGCCGGGGAATATTTTCAATTGTTGTGGGTGGTGGCACTGTGTTATCGGGGAATATAAGCTCAATAAATTGGGGTGGGGATATTTATTTTGTTAAAACTGAGATTGACCAAACAGGCGGAAATAATTTTCAATTTATAGGCACAAGTCAATTGCTCTCGGTACCATATTCACTTTATTCAGAAACCACGGGTGATACTTCGGCCTGGAAAAAGAATGGGAGCAATATTTATTTTGGTGATTCGGTGGGGATTGGGACTCCAAGCCCAAATTCAAAATTTGAAGTAATTGGTAACTCAAGGTTTGTTGGAGGTGATGTTACTTTGGTAAACAACAATTTTCTTCTTACCAATGGAGACAGCGTGAATGTTTGGGGATCTTACACTAGGAAGAATATTATTGCAACCGGATTTGATTCGGGATTATCAAAGGACTTCTTAAATATTGGCATACCCGGAAGTTCTACCGCGGTTTATCGCTTTCCTGACGGAAATGTGGGAATTGGAACTGCTGCTCCATCTCAAAAGTTAAGTGTATCCGGAGTAATTGAATCTACAACAGGGGGTATAAAATTTCCGGATGGCACAATACAAACCACAGCAGTAAGCGTGGCTTCTGGAAATCCTGCCGGAACAATACTTTCATTTGCCGGTGCAACTTCACCCACCGGGTACTTAGTTTGTGATGGGTCAGCGGTAAGCAGAACCACCTATGCCACTTTATATGCAGTAATTGGCAATGCCTGGGGCTCGGGGGATGGTACAACAACTTTTAACTTGCCGGATTTAAGGGGGAGATTTTTGCGGGGTGTGGATGGTTCAGCGGGGAATGACCCGGATAAAACTACAAGAACGGCAATAAATGCTGGGGGAAATACTGGGAATTTAGTCGGTTCTATTCAAACGGACTTTTATAAAAACCATTCTCATTTATTAAATGTAAGCAACTCAAATAATGGGTTTTCTCCAAGTACCAGTAATTTTATTGGTTGGGGAGCAACAACAAATGAGGGGGGTGGAAATATTTGGAGCAGTTCATCAAACACCTCTAATTCCTCATCAATTCAAAATTCCGGAGGTAACGAAACCCGCCCCAAAAACGCCAATGTAAATTTTATAATAAAGTACTGAATGTTTTTAAAAATTCAGAAGGAGAAATGATGGGAATGTTTTCAAAGGATTTTAACACCAGCAGGTCTTTGTCTCCTGTTATAATTGCAATTGCTCCGCAAGCTTTTGCCAAGGAGAGGAATTTGTCGTCATCGGGGTCGCGGCAAATGGAAACCCTTTCAGAAATGTTAACCTGTTCGGAAATATTTTTAAATAATTTCAAGGACCGAAGCCTTTCTTCCAAAGGAAGATATTTGTTAAATCGTTCAAGCAATAAAGTTTTGTTCAATTCATCCAGTGTTTCATCTGATATCACCAATTTTCCTAGTTCAGATGCTTTTTTCAATGCCTCCCATGGTTTCGAACCATTAAAAATCATTGCACTAATCAGGACATTATTATCAAATACAAAGCACTTATTTCCTTTTCTCATTCAAAATTTCATTCAAAATTTCAGGAGTAAGACCGTTTGCCCGAGCTATTTTGCTGAGCCGTTGAATAGTGCTAAAAAACTCCTTTTTTGCTTTTTTCTTATCCATAAGAATGTCTTTCAGCCAAAAGTTAAAAGTGATTTCGGCCTTCTTTCGAATTTCAGGCCGGGCGTTGAGATATGCTTTAGCAACTTCGGATTCAAGAGAAATGGCAACTTGTTTCATAATTTCATATGTTTTGATTTGTAAAGATAAAAAATTTCACATTAAATATTTATGACTTTACGGTAAAATCCATGAAAAAAAAACTATTTATTAAAACCGGATTGGGAACATTATTGTGTTTGATCCTTTTCTTTAATTTAAGTTCTGCACAACAGGTAGTATCATCAGCAGGTCAGGAATTTTTGGGCCCAAACATAATTTTAAATTACACTTTTGGTGAAACTTTTGTTGATAATTTTAATTCAGTTTCATTGGGATTTCATCAGGGAATTGAACCGGAATCATGCAATATTCAAATAGCTGATTCAGTAATTTCAGCAACATGCAATACCGAAAACGGTGCTGCCTATATCAGTGTGAGTGGGGGAGTCCCCCCCTACTCCTACCAATGGTCAACCGGAGATTCATTGCCCAATGCCGATAGTTTAGCAGCTGGAATTTATATGGTAACTGTTACCGATGCCGCCATGTGCAGCAACTTTAAAGCAGTTATGATAAGCAATACCAATGCACCAGCCATTTCAATTGATTCGGTAAAAAATGTAAGTTGTTTCGGTGGAGACAATGGTGCAATTTTTATTAATGCTTCGGGTGGGGCAACACCCTATACTTATTTATGGAGTAATGGTGCAACAGCACAGGACATAAGCAATCTTGCAATGAGTCCGTATGAAATAATTGTTACGGGTGCCAACGGATGTTCTTCGGCTCAGAGTATTTTTGTTTCACAACCAAATCCGGTTTCTCTTTCGGTAGCTGTTAGTAATGCTGCCTGCGGAAGTTCAAATGGTTCGGCAACGGTTACGGTTAACGGTGGAACTGCGCCATATACTTATTTATGGAGTAATGGGGGAAATCAGGCATCAATAGTCAATCTTCAATCGGAAATTTATTTAGTTACGGTTACAGATAATAACGGCTGTGCTCAAATTTCAACGGCAGCGGTTGGAAATACCGGAGGGCCTGCAGTACAAGTTGATTCTGTAATTCCGGCAGGTTGCGGAGGTACCGGCTCTATCATAGTGAGTGTATCGGGAGGAACATCCCCATATACTTACAGTTGGGCTAATGGAATAACTTCTCAAAATCTTGTGAATGCAACTGCAGGAAATTACGGGTTAATTGTAACCGACAGCATCGGGTGTTCCGGTGCGGTTTCTACTACTATTCTCTCACAGGATTTAATATTTGACCCCATTTGTTTAATTACTGTGGATACTTCAACCGGAACAAATAAATTAGTTTGGGAGAAAACGTACGGTGCCGGAATTGCTTCTTACAAAATTTACAAAGAACAAACCATTGCCGGTATTTATCAATTTATAGGCAACGTTTCATTTGATAATCTTTCGGTTTTTACCGACAGCGTTGCCAACCCTTTGATTAGAAGCTGGAGGTACAAGATATCGGCCGTGGATTCCTGCGGAAATGAATCAGCACTCAGCCCTGAGCATAAAACCATTCACCTTACGGTAAATCAGGGATTGGGCAATACAGTTAATCTATCATGGGATTATTACCAGGGATTTTCCTTTGGCACTTATTATATTTACCGATTCAAACCTGTTACGGGTTGGATTTTAAAAGATTCTATTCCGGCCAACCTTACCTCGTGGACAGATTTTTTTCCTCCAACCCCTTTTGGATTGCGGTATTTTATTTAGGCCCGCCATCCGGACGGATGCTCAGCCACAAAAACTTCGGAGAACCATAATTCGAGCCGTTCGAACAGAGCAAATATGCTTGCACCTCCGGCAAATAATTTATCAGCAACAACAACAGTTGAGGATGAAAACGGAAACTGCAACGGAACTGCCACTGTTACAGTTTCGGGCGGAGTGAGTCCATATTATTATTTATGGTCAACAGGTGATACAACAGCAAATACCGACAGTTTATGTGCAGGGAATTATTCCTGTAACATAACAGATTCGGATGGGGATACCATCATAGTAAGTGTAGATATTCTTTTAACAAACATTTCAAAAATAGGAGGAGAAGAAATAATGGTGAAGGTTTATCCAAATCCCGGAAAAGGAGTTTTTAATGTAAAATGGAAGATGGAGAATGGAAATAGAAAGAATTCGAAGTTGGTGGTTTTTAATTTACCCGGGGAAATTATTTTCTCGCAACCAATATTAAATGGCGGAGAAATTAAAATTGACATTTCTCCCTACGGAGCCGGGATTTATTATTTGAAGGTTATGAATGAAAACGGAAATTCGATTCCGGTTAAAATAATTGTTAATTAAAAAAGGAAAAGGGGTAGAGAAAATAAGCCAGTTTATCCCTTATCCATATCTTTTAACTTTTTATTTTGAAAGGCGGAATAAGGTTTTAACTCTTAAAAATACCGAATTCTTTTTCCCCCTATCTACCGGGTAAAGTTTTTCGAAAACGCTGATTGAATTACTTCCAATAATAAACATGCTTTCGGAGGGAGCAATTTTAAAATCAACGGCTGTTTTTTCCATTTGCTGCATCTGACTAATGATACTTTGGGAAGAAATGTTTTTTGCACAAAAAATAACTTCATCAATTTTGAAAATTTCAATCACTTCAGGCAGCTGACCCAGAGAGGCAATATGGTTTGATTTTTCGGGTTTGCCTCTTAGTTCATAATAAACAGGTGCGATAAAATCGGCTGTGAAAGAAGATTTTCCGAGCAGGGCAGTTACCCTTTCAATTTCACTTTCATCGCCCACCACTGCATATCGCCTTTTCCTATTATCTCCAAGCTTAAAACCATTTAACCCTGAAAAATGGAAAATATATCTGAGGCAAAACGAAAAGATGAAAAACCAAATTGACCCCAATAAAATCTGAGCCCTTGAGAAGCGATACATTTCGGGGAGCAAAGAGTAACCGATGAGAATGAGTGAAGTTCCTGTAATAATTCCCCATGATATTTTAGAAAGTTTAAAAGGTTTAGAATAACCTCCCGAAATAAAAACGGATAAAATCCAGATGAATGAATACACAGGGAAAGCAAATTTGACCAGTTCATCGGCATAAATTATTCCTGTAACCTGCTGGTAAAAATGTTTTATAAAAAACAATCCGGTAAGTTGAAAACTAAATTCAAGCAATGGTAAAAATGCAATCTGTGCAACCCGGTTAAGTAAAGCCAGTCCGGCCCGGAAATAAATTGCAACATGAATGAGAAAAGAAAAGATTTTGGCATTTTTTTCCGAAAAATGTTTTCGGGCAAAAATTATCATTGCCTGATAAAAAACGAAAACGTAATTAACGCTGCTTTTTTTTGTGCTTTCCCCTTTGTAATGAATAATCCTTGTTTCGGGAAAATAATAATTTTTATACCCTGCTTTAATGATGCGGTAGGAAAGGTCAATATCTTCACCGTACATAAAAAAATCTTCGTCAAGCAGTCCTGTTTTTTCCAGTGCTTTTTTGCGCAAAAACATAAAAGCTCCTGATAAAACATCTACCGAATGAACATTATTATCATCTAAAAAACCAAGGTGATACCTTGCGAATTTTTTTGATTTGGGGAAAACAGAGGAAAAACCAAATATTTTATAAAAAGCCACAGCCGGGGTTGGAAGCCCCCGCTTCGACTCCGGTAAAAAATTTCCCTGCCCGTCAATCATCTTTACACCCAGGCCTCCTGCATCCTTATGGCTATTCATAAACATAAGGCATTTTTCAAAGGTATCTTCTTCAACCAAAGTATCCGGGTTAAGGAGCAAAACATATTCTCCTGCTGCCATTTTTATGGCTTGATTATTTGCCTTTGAAAAGCCCAGGTTTTGTTTGTTTTCTATTAAATTAACCGAGGGGTATTTTTCGCGAACCATCTCCACAGAACCATCCACAGAGTTATTGTCGGAAACAAAAATTTCTACCGGAAAATCTTTTGCCGCTCTGAGGACGGAATTAAGGCATTGATCGAGGAAATACCGAACATTATAATTGACTATTATGATTGAAAGGCTGATAGCAGAGGGCGGTTTCTGTATTATGGGCATTATTGATATTTGGGTGGGGGTTGCTGGTTACTGGTTGCTGGTTAATGTTAATGGTTAATGGCTTCTTATCCTACAAGTTTATTTTATTTATTTTAAAAAAAACCTATTTAGGATTTCACGAAAGAATTTTCATACGGGATGCGGTTAAGGATTGATTTCCCAAGTGTAAGTTCATCCGTGTATTCCAGATCATCGCCAACGGCAACACCCCTTGCAATGGTGCTGATGCTGATATTAAATTCTTTGAGCCGTTTGAAAAGGTAGTAGTTGGTGGTATCGCCTTCCATGGTGGTGCTTAATGCAAGAACTATTTCATTTACCTCCCCCTTTTGAACTTTTTCAACCAATGAATCAATATTTAAGTCCGAAGGGCCAATACCGTCTACCGGAGAAATAATTCCACCGAGAACGTGATAGATTCCAAAAAATTGCCTGGTATTTTCAATGGCAATAACATCGCGCATATCCTCCACAACACAAATAAATTTTTTGTTTCGTTTTGGGTTGTTGCAAATGCTGCAAATTTCATTGTCGGAAATATTGTGGCAGCTCCGGCAGAATTGGATTTTGTTCCTCATATTAATAAATGAACCGGCAAATCGCTCCACCTCATCCTTGTTTTGTTTTAATAAATGCAAGGCAAGTCGCAAGGCTGTTTTGCGGCCAATACCAGGGAGGGTGGCAAGCTGTTCAACCGCTTCAGTAATATGTTTTGAAGGTAATTCCAAATTAAATGAAAATTAAAAAGAATAACAAAAGAGTTTTACCTCAAAGAAATTTAAAAAACTAAAATGCCACAGATTGCAAAGAATCCTTCGAATTTTCATTCACAAATAAAAATGTAATACAGAACCAAATTGATAATTTAATGACGTCAAAAGTAAAAATTTTAAAATTGGATTTGAATAAAAATTCAGGGTTCACGCATTAAAACTCTGCGCAACTCTGCACCTGCTCTGCGAACCTCTGCTTTAAAAATTTTTAACACGGAGGAAACGGAGAATTTTCACAAAGATCCACAGAGAAAAAATTATTTAACGCGTACGACCTGAATTAAAGTTAAGAAAGGTTTCCACAAAGAGTTTTTGATAACTTATTGAAACCGGAGATTATGCGAATGTGTAAATTGTTTCTTTTGTTATAAATTGAATTTAAATGTCACCTCTTCTTATTTTTTCATGTGTATTATTGTACTCCGCAGTCCTGTTCGGAATAACTTTAATTACCTCCAAAGGGGCCGACAATGAATCTTTTTATGTGGGGAATAAATCATCCCCCTGGTATGTGATTGCCTATGGAATGATTGGAGCTTCACTTTCGGGAGTAACCTTTATGAGTGTACCGGGGTGGGTTGGAACCACACAATTTTCTTATTTGCAACTGGTTTTAGGTTATTGGGTAGGATATACCATTATTGCCACTGTATTACTTCCTCTTTATTACCGTTTAAACCTTACTTCTATTTATGCCTACTTAAATCAGAGATTTGGGTTCTGGTCATATAAAACCGGAGCATTTTTCTTTTTGCTTTCAAGAACCATCGGAGCCTCTTTTCGCCTGTTTCTGGTGGCCAATGTTTTGCAGATTTTTATTTTCGATGGCTGGAACATTCCGTTTTTCATCACCGTTTCTTCTTTTATCATCCTGGTACTTTTATTTACGTTTAAAGGCGGAATAAAAACTATTATCTGGACTGATACCCTTCAAACAACCTTTATGCTTTTGGCTGTAATTATCTCGGTGGTATCCATTTCAAAACAAATGGACATCTCACTGGGGAAAATTTTTTCTGCTGTTTGGGAAAGCGAGTATTCAAAGGTTTTTTTCACTGACTGGCACGACAAGAAATTTTTCGCCAAGCAGTTTTTAAGCGGGGTTTTTATTTCAATTGTAATGACAGGCCTTGACCAGGAGATGATGCAAAAAAACTTAAGCTGCCGGAATATTAAGGAAGCACAAAAAAATATGTTCAGTTTCAGCTTTGTGTTAATTTTTGTAAACATACTTTTTTTAAGTTTAGGTGCAATACTTTACCTTTATGCAAGCGCAAAAGGAATTACCCTGCCCTCTAAAACGGATGATTTGTTTCCGGTGATTGCCCTTAAATATCTTGGACCTGTAACAGGAATTGTTTTCATCATCGGCTTGATTTCGGCAGCGTATCCGAGTGCCGATGGAGCCCTTACTTCTCTCACTACTTCCTTTTGTGTTGATTTTTTAGGATTGAAGGATGATGCCAAAAAAACAGAAGGAGAAAAAACAAAAATCAGATACAAGGTTCATCTTTGCTTTGCTTTGCTTTTGCTTATTGTAATTGTAATTTTCAGGGCCATAAATAATGAAGCCGTTATAAGCAAACTCTTTACCGTTGCCGGATATACTTACGGGCCGCTGCTGGGATTATATTCCTTTGGGCTTTTTACAAAATGGGAGGTAAAAGATAATTTTGTGCCTTTAATTTGCATTCTTTCTCCGGTAATATGTTTTTTACTCAGCCAGTATTCTGAATTGCTTTTGGGTGGTTATAAATTCGGTTTTGAGCTGCTGATATTAAATGGGGGATTGACCTTTGCAGGGCTTTGGTTTTTGAGGGAAAAAAATTATTCATCTCATGGCTGACTCAGCCGTCAAATTCCAAATTTCAAGAACCAAGAACTAATAAACAATAAGCAATAAACAATAAACAATAAACAATAAGCAATAAACAATAAACAATAAACAATAAGCAATAAACAATAAACAATAAACAATAAGCAATAAACAATAAACAATAAACAATAAGCAATAATCAATAAACAAGAGAAATAAAAAAGGCATAGATATCCTTTGATCTTTTTTCCTGAGGATGTTTTTCTGAAAAAAGTTTATTGATTTATCAAAAAATTAATTCTGGCGGGTATGATTTTAAAAGTGGCAGGGGCATAACCGATAAATTCGCCATCCAGATCAATGGAGCAGGAAGATTCCTCCGGAATAATATCAATTTCATTTGCTTCCTTGTAAAAAACCTCCGCGTGCTGCATTTTTTCTCCCCGTTTTATTTTGCTTAAATTTTTCAGGTAATCAATGACGGTTACATTCCCCAGAATTACAATTCCAAATTTTCCGTCAGTAATTGTGGAATCGGGAGAAATACACAATCCGCTGCCAAAATATTTTCCGTTTGCAATTACTATTGAAAGTGTGTTTCCTTCCCACTCAAAACCATTAAACCGGCATTTTACTTTTGTTTTTTTGTAGCGGAACAGTCCTTTTAAAGTTTCAAGAAAAAACGTCATGTCGGCCCCGAGTTTCTTTTTACTTTTATTTATATTTTCAACAATATAACCTCCAATTCCAATATCCCCGATATTAATAAAGAAACGTTCGGCAGGCAAACGGTCCATTCCCAGAAATTTTACATGCCCGATATCAATTTTACTAACCGAATTTTTAAATAATAACTCTTTTAATTGTTTTACGCTCCCATCGAGGCCGGCCGTTTTTGAGAAGTCATTTGCCGTTCCATAGGATAAAAGTCCGAGCACCGGAAGGGAATCGTTCCCTGTGGATGCCATTCCGTTTACAACTTCACTCAGAGTGCCATCCCCGCCCACTGCAATAATGTGGGTAAAATTTGCTTTTACAGCATTGGCAGCAAGCTCCACTGCATGGCCTGCATGGCTGGTTTCAAAAACCTGGGAACCCGGAAAAAATGTTTTTATTTCCTCCAGGAGCTTTGCCTTTTTTTTAATCAGTCCTTTTACAATAAAAGAAATTTTCATAATTATTTTTCTATTTTTGAAAAATTATGCAATAATATTTTTTTTCCGGTATTTAAACTGCAATAATAAATATCTCCCGCTGATTCCCGCTGATTTTTTTTCTGCAGGACTCTGCGGTATCCGGGTGAAAAAAGGACTTACTATTATTTAACGATGAAAAAAAATTTATTATCTATTATATTTCCCCTTACACTTATTCTTTTTTTAAATAATAGTTTTACCCAAACCCAAAACTTTATGAACCACCAGGAA
>JAHEZO010000340.1 GCA_023250995.1 Flavobacteriales bacterium
TGAACCAAAAGGCAACTATAAATTGAAAAAATTGAAATTTTCTTTTCTTTGGGCTTTGGTTTTGGAATCTTTATTCCCCGTGGCAAGTTTTGGATCCGGGTTGTTTTTTTATCTAATAATTATTTGATTAATATCAGGCATTATTTCTATGGCTCCTCTTGCAGAACGGATGCGTCCAAATACACTTGAAAATTTTATCGGTCAGAATCACCTGGTGGGTGAGGGTGCCATATTAAGAAAGGCCATAGAATCGGGAAATATTCCATCAATGATTTTGTGGGGCCCACCCGGAGTGGGTAAAACCACCCTTGCAAAAATAATTGCCAACTACTTAAAAAAACCATTTCATATCCTCAGTGCAATAAATTCGGGAGTAAAAGATATTAGAGAGGTAATAGAGAAAGCACAAAAACAACATTTTTTCGGAACCAATGCCCCCATCCTTTTTATTGACGAGATACACCGGTTCAGCAAATCTCAACAGGATTCTCTCTTGGGAGCAGTTGAACAGGGTACCATTACACTCATTGGAGCAACCACCGAAAATCCTTCTTTTGAAGTAATATCCGCTCTGCTTTCCAGGTGCCAGGTGTACGTTTTGAAACCATTGGAAAAAAATGAACTGGTAACTCTTTTGGGTTTTGTTTTAATGAATGATGATGAACTGAAAAAGAAAAAAATAAGCTTTATTGAAAACGAAGCGTTGTTGAGATTATCGGGAGGGGATGCCCGCAAATTGTTAAATATTTTAGAAATTGTGGTAAATTCGGTTAGCACTGATTTTATTGAAATAAATAATGAAATTGTTGTTCAATCGGTGCAGCAGAATATTGCACTTTATGATAAATCGGGTGAACAGCATTATGATATAATTTCGGCATTTATAAAAAGCATAAGAGGAAGCGACCCTAACGCTGCAGTTTATTATCTGGCAAGGATGATAGAGGGTGGCGAAGATCCATTGTTTATTGCCCGAAGGATGGTAATTCTTTCTTCGGAGGACATTGGTAATGCCAATCCCACCGCTCTGGTGATTGCAACAAATTGTTTTAATGCAGTTAATATTATTGGAATGCCTGAATCGCGCATTATTCTTTCTCAATGTGCAACATACCTGGCCTGCTCGGCTAAGAGCAATGCTGCTTATATGGCCATTGAAGAAGCCCTCAGTACGGTGAAAAAGACCGGGGATATGAGCATCCCCCTGCACATCAGGAATGCTCCAACAAAACTCATGAAAGATCTTGGGTATGGAATGGATTATAAATATGCCCATAACTATGATGAAAATTTTGTGAACCTGGAATACCTACCTGATGGTTTGAAGGGAACAAAATTTTATGAACCGGGAAATAATGCCCGTGAAAATGAAATGAGGGAAAGGTTAAAAAAGCTATGGAAAGAAAAGTATGGGTACTGAGGGAGATGGAAGATGGGAGATGGGAGATGGAAGATGGAAGATGGAAGATGGTAGTTGGTAGTCGGTAGTCGGTAGTCGGGAGTGGGGGTATTGATAGATTTTAGGTTATCCCGGATATTGGTAGTTTGAAGTTTGAGCCGGTTCAGGCAAGCATTTTTTCTCTTACATGGAAATAATCGAAAACAATTCCGGTGATTAATCCGCCTAACCCCTGTTCAAATAGCTGCCATGAAACATCCAGTGCAATATATTCTAATTTTGGGGTTGAATTAAAGGAAATACCAAGAACAAAAGTTACAAGGTAAACAAAAAGTCCGAGTACTAAACCAAGAACAATTCCTTTTCCAATCGGCTTTTTTTTGGATTCAAAAAAAGTGTTAAGAATAGTTAGAACCAAAGAAATTCCCAGATAAACAATGGTAGCCAGTGAAAGAAAAGTAGTGTGAGGATATTTTATCCTTTCGAAATCATTTAAAACCTCTCCATGCCAAAAATAGCTGAGGGTAAACATTACAACAGCAGAAATAATCCAGGCAAAGAAAAAACGCGGCTTTTGCATTTATTTATCTCATTATTAATGAAGCAAATTTAAAAATTTATGGAGAATAAACAAAATTAATGTTGCTCCTTTTGTTATT
>JAHEZO010000057.1 GCA_023250995.1 Flavobacteriales bacterium
GAATTGGGTTAGTTTTATTTGGAACGAATCCTTCATTTTGTCTTTTCTCAAATTGTTTCCTTCCGGTTGAAATTTTAAGTGCCAAATAATACTTTTGGATACTTTCTAGTCATTCTATAATACGAGGAAATACTCAATACATTGAGTAAAAATACTCAGTGTTCTGAGTAAAACAAGTATTATTAAATCTCCGTTTGCAGTAAACTCAAACCTTTGTAAATTCCTTCGCTGTGATTCATTAACTCTTCGTGGGTACCCTCTTCTTTTATTATTCCTTTATCCACTACCAGGATTTTATCCGCCTTGCGAATGGTTGAAAGCCGGTGGGCAATTACAAAAGAGGTTCTTCCCTTCATTAGTTTTTCAAGGGCATCCTGAACCAAACGTTCTGATTCAGAATCGAGGGAAGAAGTGGCTTCATCCAAAATTAAAATGGCAGGATTCTTAAGTACTGCTCTGGCAATTGCTATGCGCTGCCGCTGACCCCCTGAAAGTTGAATTCCCCTTTCGCCAACAAGGGTTTCGTACTTTTCGGGAAAACTTTCAACAAATTGTTTTGCATTGGCTTTTTCGGCAGCGGCCATTATCTCCTGGTCGGTTGCTCCGGGCTTTCCATAAGCAATATTCTCTTTGATGGTTCCTCCGAACAATAGCACTTCCTGCGGAACAACAGCCATTTGATTTCGCAGCCCGGTTAGTGAAAAATCTTTTATGTTCTTTCCGTCAATACAAATGTTGCCCGAGCTTACGTCATAAAACCTCAGCAACAAAGAGACAATGGTTGATTTCCCTCCTCCGCTTTGTCCAACTATTGCAACTTGCTCCCCCTTCTCAACTTCAAAGGAAATGTTTTTAAGTACTTCGGTTTCCTTTCTGGAAGGATAAAAAAATGCAACATTTTTAAATGAAACAAGGCCATCAATCTTTCCTTCTGAAATGGACCCGCCATCACGGGAGAAACCATTTTTCTCAAATTTTAAATCTATTGGCTCGGGTATTTCTTCCAAAATTTCCATCAGGTGTTCGGTGGAGCCCACGGCTTTTTGGAGCTGCGAATAGAGGTCGGCAATGCCGGCAGTAGAGGCTCCCAGAAAAATGGTGTAAAGAACAAATGAAATTAAATCTCCATTGCTCATTTCTCCCTGCTGCCGCAGAATAATGCCGTACCACACAACAGCGATAATTGCACTGAATAATGCAAAAACAATAAAGGAAACAAAGGCACCACGGAATTTTGCAGCTTTCAAAGAAACCCCAACAATATCCTTCATTTTTTTGCTATACCTTGTCATTTCCAGAAATTCATTGGCAAAGGATTTTACATTGGCAATTCCCTGCAACGTTTCTTCCACAATGGTATTTGATTCGGCCACACTGTTTTGAGCTTCTTTAGATAATTTGCGAATGAATTTGCCGAAAAATACTGCGGCAAGCGCCAGCACGGGTACTATGGCCAGCATGAACATGGTCAGCCTTAATGAAATCATGGATAGCATTACCATTCCGCCAATGATAATTACAATCTGTCTCAAAAATTCTGCGAGGGCGGTAGTAAAGGTGGTTTGGAGCTGCGAAATATCTGCGGCAATCCTGCTGTTAAGCTCACCGACTCTCCTGGCCGAAAAAAAACTCATGGGCAACCTTATCAGATGAGAATATGTTGTTTCGCGGAGATTTGCAAGCATATTCTGGGTAACATATTCAAATAAATAAATTCTGAAGTAAGAAAATACCGATTGGGCTAAAAACACCGTAATAAGAATTAAACCAACCCGGTTTACATTTTCTAAATTTTGTGCATCTACAAGTGTTCCGGTAAGTTTCGGAAAAGCAAGGGAAGAAATTCCGGTAAGCAAAAGAAATATTAGCCCAATAATGAACTGAAATTTATAGGGCCTTATAAACTTCAATAACCTGAGTGCTTTTTTAAGGGAAGAGGAGGTAATTTTTTTTACTTTTTCGGGGTCCTTCAACTGAGCGAATTTTTGAGTTGCGAATGTAAAGCAAAATAGGAAATGATTTAATAATTATTTGCCGGATTGCAAAATTCTCCTACTTTTGCCCTCCTTTTAAAAAAACCAAAAAATTATTTTTTATGGGACCAACCTATCACCCCTCAAGGCGGAAAAGAACCAACAAACACGGATTCAGAGAAAGAATGTCCACTCCAGGAGGAAGGGCTGTGCTTGCAAGCCGCAGAAAACAAGGCCGGAAAAAACTCACCACCTCTGACGAACAGAAAGGGAAGAAGTAGGAGGGAAGACGGTAGCCAGGAGAGGGAAGACAGAAGGCGGAAGGCGGAAGCCTGTTGAGGAAAAAAGTTGGTGGAAGTAGCCGGTAGTTTTTTCTTTGGCTTTTAGGCATGAAATTTTTCTTGAGGATTTGTAAAAATTTAAAGGAGTTGTCCGGTTGCGGGCGATTCCTTTTTTTTGTTTTGTTTCAAAGAAGAATTAATTTTAAAGCCGATTTTACCAAACTTTTTTATGAAAAAACTTTTTTCCCTCCTTTTTCTCTTTATTAAAATAAGTTTTTTTTCTGCTCAAAACTGTGTTCCTGATTCCCAATATGTGGTTCAGGGTCCGGGAGTTTATCCTGACAGCATTGTTGGCCTACCTCCTGCATATACATGCCAGCCATATTCAGGCGTAATTACCGTGGTTGTTCCTTACGATACCATTTTTAACGGAACATATATGTTAATTGACAGCGCAGTTTTAAAATCGGTGGATGATTTGCCGCCAAATTTTTCCTACTCCTGCGAGCCCCCAAACTGCAACTTTCCGGGAGGTACATCGGGTTGCATTTTAATTTTTGGTTCGCCTCAGTCGGCTGATACAGGTTCATATATTCCGGTTGGAAATGTTTTGGGATATGTTTCTGCCTTTCCGGGAGTTGGGCTGCCCTATGCAAAAATTGACTATTACACCATTGACATCAATTTGGGGGGAGGGCCTATCAGTGCTGCTATTGAAACATTTTCGCCCATAAGCTGCAACGGAAACTGTAACGGAGCTGTTACAGCCATTGCAACCTGCGGTTTTCCTCCGTTTACCTACAACTGGAGTAATGGTAGTACAACTCAAACCATCACCGGATTGTGTGCCGGAAACTACTCAGTTACAATAAGTGATACATCAGGAAGTTCGGTTGCAAATTATCTGCTCAGCCAACCCGCCCCGCTTTCGTTAAGCTTTGTTCAAACAGATCCTTCGGGCGGATGCAACGGCAGCATAGTGGTTAATCCTTCGGGCGGAACGGCCCCCTATAATTACACATGGAACACCACTGATACCAACCAATCCATTAACAATCTTTGCGGAGGTGTTTATCAGGTTACAGTAACCGATGCCGGTGGATGCCCTCCTGTTATTAATGCAGTTTTTTTAATGACGGGGGTTGAAAAATTTGAGGATTCCAATGCCTTTTTAAAAGTTTTTCCTAATCCATCGGAAGGAAAATTAACCGTTTGTTTTACATACCCATCCAAAGAAATAAAAGGAGAAATGAAAATAAATAATTTATTGGGCGAAACAGTTTTTAAAACTGCATTGAAATCAGAAATTGGTTCTCCCCAAAATTTTGAAATAGATATTTCAAAGGTTCTTCCCGGCCAGTATATTCTTCAGATGGCAAATGAAAAGGAATTCTTTTATGACCGGTTTGTGGTAGTAAGATGAGTTTGTTTTTTTATCCCACTTTTTTGAAAATTAATTCTTCCGAAGTAGAATTTTTTACATGAATGGGACATTTTGAAATTTTTGTTTACCCCCAAAATTATCCTTTCCCTTTCAACATTTCTCCCTAAATTCGCCAGGCTTTTAATAGAACGCTGATGACGCAGATGATTATGATTTACTTAAGATAAAAGACTGAAGACCGAAGACTGAAGACCGAAGACCGAAGACTGAAGACCGAAGACCGAAGACTGAAGACTTCGGGCCAAATAATTTGCAAAAAATTCCATAAATAAACTATGCCCCGCGATAAAAAAATAAAATCTGTTTTAATCATCGGCAGCGGCCCAATCATAATAGGGCAGGCTTGCGAATTTGATTATTCCGGCTCCCAGGCCGCCCGTTCTCTCAAAGAAGAGGGGATCGAAGTAACGCTGATAAATTCAAATCCGGCAACCATCATGACGGATAAGGTGGTTGCGGATAATGTTTACCTTCTTCCGCTCGAACCTTCCTCCATCAGAATTATTCTTCAGGAGCATAAAATAGATGCTGTATTGCCAACCATGGGAGGGCAAACTGCCTTGAATATCTGCATTGAATGTGATAAGCTGGGAATTTGGAAAAAGCACGGTGTTCAGATTATCGGAGTTGATATCAATGCAATTCACACTACCGAAGACAGGGATTTATTCCGTTTAAAAATGAAAGAAATAGGGGTGGGTGTGGCCCCTTCAAAAATTGCAAATTCATTTTTAGAGGGAAAAGAGGCGGCTCAGGAACTTGGTTTCCCGCTTGTTTTGAGACCTTCTTTTACACTGGGAGGAACCGGGGGCTCAATAGTAAGGGATAAAAAAGATTTCGATAGGCTCCTTACCCGGGCATTGCACACTTCCCCGGTGCACCAGGTGTTGGTTGAAAAAGCTGTTTTTGGTTGGAAAGAGTATGAGTTGGAATTGCTACGGGATAAAAACGACAATGTAATTATCATCTGCTCCATCGAAAATTTTGATCCGATGGGAATACATACCGGAGATTCAATTACGGTTGCTCCGGCCATGACCCTTTCGGACAAAACTTATCAGAGGATGCGCGATTTGGCCATTAAAATGATGCGTTCCATTGGAAATTTTGCAGGTGGATGTAACGTTCAGTTTGCAGTGAGCTCAGATGAAAAAGAAGAAATTATTGCTGTTGAAATTAACCCAAGGGTATCCCGCTCATCCGCATTGGCATCAAAAGCTACCGGTTATCCTATTGCCAAAATTGCCTCTAAACTGGCCATTGGTTACAATCTGGATGAATTAAGCAATCAGATCACTAAAACAACCTCTGCCTTTTTTGAGCCAACCCTTGATTATGTAATTGTTAAAATTCCAAGGTGGAATTTTGATAAGTTCATGGGGGCTAACCGCGAACTCGGTTTTCAAATGAAATCGGTGGGAGAGGTAATGGGCATCGGAAGGAGTTTCCAGGAAGCTTTGCAAAAAGCTTGTCAGTCGCTGGAGATTCGCAGAAATGGCCTTGGAGCAGATGGCAAGGAAGTTAAAAATCAGGAGCAGATTATTGAAAGTCTGGAGCATCCGAGCTGGAATCGCCTTTTTCATATTTATGATGGCCTTCAGCTGGGTATTTCGGTAAAGCGGATTCATGAGATTACCAAAATTGACAAATGGTTTTTATACCAGATTGAAGATTTGGTTTCAACCGAAAGGGAAATTGAAAAATTTTCTTTGGGAAATATACCGAAAGAACTTTTGAACATGGCCAAACAAAAGGGTTATGCAGACAGGCAAATAGCCCATCTTCTGGGCTGCATGGAAAGTGAAGTTTACAACAAGAGGAATGAAATGGGGATTAAGCGGGTGTTTAAGCTTGTTGATACCTGTGCGGCAGAATTTGAAGCAAAAACTCCTTATTATTATTCCACTTTTGAAGAGGAGAATGAATCGGTTCGTTCGGATAAAAAGAAAATTGTGGTCCTTGGGTCGGGGCCAAACAGAATCGGGCAGGGAATTGAGTTTGATTACTGTTGTGTACATGGGGTGCTTGCCGCCCGCGAGTGCGGGTACGAAACAATTATGATTAACTGCAACCCCGAAACCGTTTCTACCGACTTTGACATTTCGGATAAGCTATACTTTGAACCCGTTTTCTGGGAACATATTTACGATATCATTCAGCATGAAAAACCAGTTGGGGTGATCGTTCAGCTTGGAGGACAAACTGCCTTAAAACTTGCTGCGAAACTTCAGCGATTCGGGATAAAAGTAATTGGCACCAGCTATCAGGCCCTTGATGTTGCCGAGGACCGAGGTAAATTTTCACCTCTATTAAGAGAATTAAAAATACCTTACCCCGAATTCGGAACGGCCACAAGCGCTGATGAAGCAATTGATTTAAGTAAAAAACTTGGCTTCCCATTGCTTGTGCGGCCATCCTATGTGCTTGGTGGCGAAAGCATGAAAATTGTTATCAACGAAGAAGAACTGGAAAAGCAGGTGGTGAAGATTTTGAGTATCATGCCTGATAATATTATTTTGCTCGACCATTTTCTGGCCGATGCCATTGAGGCCGAAGCCGATGCAATTTGCGATGGGAAAGATGTTTACATCATTGGTGTAATGGAACACATTGAACCTGCAGGAATTCATTCTGGCGATTCATCGGCAGTTCTTCCCCCGTTTGATTTAAGCGAAAATGTTTTGGGGCAAATAGAAGATTACACCCGAAAACTAGCCGTTGCCCTTAAAACGGTTGGGTTAATAAACGTTCAGTTTGCCATTAAGAACGAAAAGGTATTTGTTATTGAAGCCAATCCCCGAGCCTCACGCACCGTTCCCTTTATAGCTAAGGCATACGATGAACCCTATGTGAATTATGCCACCAAAATAATGCTTGGCGAAAAAAAGGTTAAAGATTTTAATTTCTCTCCCCGCAAAAAAGGATTTGCCATAAAAATTCCGGTTTTTTCTTACGATAAATTTCCCGAAATATCCAAAGAGCTCGGCCCCGAGATGAAATCAACCGGAGAATCAATTCGTTTTATTGATTCACTGGAGGATGAATTTTTTCAGAAAGTTTATGGAGAGCGGAATTTGTATTTGAGCAGGTAGGAAGGCAATTTGAGTATTCACTGGTCAGTGAGGCAAAAATAATTTTCCAAATTAATATTCGTGGCTTTGCTTAAATGAAATATTACAGAATATTTTCATTTTACCAGACTTCGGGGCGACAGGGTCGGTATTAAATTAGAATGGATTGAACAAGTTTTTCTCAAACCTGATTTTGAAGAAATACAAACGGAAGGAAGAATTAGAAGATGGGCTTTTATTAAAGAGGCAAACAAATTTCTTCGGATAATTATTTTAAACGATAAGAAAACCATACACAATGCATTTTTTGACGGTTCATTTAAGTTAAACAGATAAATTTATGACAATAACATATTTTAAAGAAACGGACACCCTTCTGATTACTTTTAATTCTAACGAGGTGGAAGAAACAATAGATATTTCTGAAAATATTTTAATAGAGCTTGATGTCAATAAAAACCTGGTAAGCATGACTGTGGAGCATGCTTCTAAAACTGCCACCATTTCTAATTTTGCCTTTAATCAAGTGGCCGACAAAAGGGCTGCCTAAGAAAATCCGAACCAACCAACAGAAAAAATTTCCCTTTTCTTTCTTTTGGTTTTTACTTTTTTAATCCCAATTTGTGTCGACCGGCAAGTTCATCATTGTACTATTTCTATGGTCAATTTTTGGCTTTGGGCAATTAAAAGGACAAGATTTGTCTGACACTTCTACTATTAACTTTTTTGATGAAGTAAAGCCCTATGAACTTGCAGAAATTTTCATGGCTAACAGCTTTATTGTTGATGAAAAAAGAGGTTCCGCAATGATGCAATTTTCGATGGTGATGATTATAGAAATATGAATTTGAAGGATTCTGGGTAAGTTATAAAACGCACGAAAAAAATTTTTAATGATTCCCTGCTTTCCCTCCCTCCAGTTCAACTCCTTGCCTTTTCAATATCTGCTTTGCTTTCCACCCATAAAAAGCAAGGTAAACAAAACAAAGTACCCCTACAAGATAACTCCATTGAATTCCAAGCAACTCATCCTTGGCAAGGTAACCTTGCAGCAGGCTGATAAAGCCTCCGCCCATTATCATCATTATTAAAAAACTCGAACCCTGATTTGTTTTTTTGCCAAGACCCGAAATGGCAAGAGTAAAAATGCAGGGCCAGAGAGTAGAACAAAATAATCCAACACTTATAAATGCATATACACTGATCATTCCATCGGCAAAAATTCCAATGAAAAGAGAAATAATTCCGCCTGCAGAAAAAATTAATAATTGCCTTGCCGGGTTCCCTTTGCTCATAATATCGGCAAGAATAATTGCAAGAATAATAATGGCATAAACATAAAATGGGGTTAGATCGTGATTGGCAATTTTATTCACCACTAAAAAAACAAGGAAGGCAAGATAAGGCATCAAAAAATTCATTATTTGTTTAAGGCCTTTCGATAAATCAAATGCTCCTACGGCACTTGTCCAGCGGCCAATCATTAAACTTGCCCAGAAAAGCGAAATATAAGGAGCAACCTGATCTGTTTGCATATTCACGTGTTGTTTCATAAATTCAGGGAGGTTTGATGCGGTAGAAACCTCAACCCCTACATACACAAAAATGGCTATCATTCCCATCCAGAGCTGGGGATAACTAAAAATAGATTTTTCGGAGGAAGAATTAGTTATTGGGCTAATCGATTGGCCGGGTTGTTCTGTGTGACCGGATTGAATTTGATTGGGAATAGAAGAAAATTTAAAAATTATTGCAGCCAATAAAAAGGCTGCTCCAAGAATTAGGTACGGTGTTTTTACAGATTCCAGATTCTCAAGTTTGGCCCCGGCTGCGAGCGAACCAAAAATGGCAAAACTTACTATTACGGGGCCAATGGTGGTTCCAATATTATTTATCCCTCCTGCCAGACTTAGCCGCTGCGAACCTTTTTTTGGATCACCCAGCGTAATGGCAAGGGGATTGGCTGCAGTTTGCTGAAGAGAAAATCCCAATCCTACGATAAACAGCCCCGAAATCATTAGTAAAAAAGAACTTGTTTGTGCCGCGGGATAAAACAACAATGTTCCGGTGGCTGAAATTACAAGGCCTAGGGCAATTCCGTTTTTATATCCAAGGGTATTTAACAGGTCTTTACCCATTGCTTTGGAAATGCCAAAATAAATGAGTGACCCTACAGTATATGCCACATAAAAGGAAAAGGAAATCATTTGGCTTTGCCATTGCTCCAAATGCAGGTGCTCCTTGAAAACCGGAATAAGAATATCGTTGCCGGCAGCAACAAATCCCCAAAAGAAAAAAACAGAAATAAGTGTAAAAAACGGGGAAAGAGCCGAGTTGCTTTTCATTAGATTTTTTTGGAAATCCGGTATTACATCCTGAACGTCCAGGAGGTAAACACAAGCCGCCCGATGTAAGGTGAGCCGTAAGCCTGTTTCACCTGCGTATCAAATAGGTTGGAGGCGCCCAAACGAAGTGTTGATTTAATTTTGGAGAACTCATAATTTATTTGTGCATCCACGGTAGAATAAGCACTTATGTCTCCATCGCCAAATGAGCTCTGCCATCTGAAGGCATCACTCCATTTATAGCGAACAGAAAATCCAAAATTTTTATATACCTTGTTTCCGTCCAGTCCCAAATTAAATTTATGTTTTGGGGTGTTGAACCCGGGTATAATGTCCTCCTTAACAAGTGCCGATGAATCAATATCCGAATAGGTGTAATTACCGGAAGCGACAAATGTTCTAAAATAATAATTCAACCCCAAAGTACCGCCATAGGTATAAACATTTCCTGCAGAGTTGGTGGGGAACTGGTATACTTTGTAGGTAGGGGATTGTTCAGAATTATTTATGATAGCGTCCTCACCGCTTTCGGTGCCGGCTTCAGCACCCTTTTGGGTTAATTTAACCAACCGGATATCACCAATAAAATTGGAATAAATGCTATAGTATGCACTTAAATCGGCATAAAATCCTTTTGTGATTACACCCCGATAGCCCAGTTCAATTGTTTTTACATTTTCGGGTTTTATGGGAGCAAGGGCGATGGGCTCAAGGATTTTGGACATCCTGATTTCATAAACCGAATCTCCGGTAAGAGAGTTGTAACCCACCGAATCTTTATAAATCCTTTTATATTCCTGAACTGAGCCAAGGGTATAAGCATTTTCAACACCATTGAGATTACCGGCAAGCGTAATAGGCCCGATGTCGAGAAGGAGATATTGATTTTGTAGAGTGGGAGCCCGAAAGGCCTGCTGGGCGGCAAATCTGAAATTGTGATCGCCCATGGTGTAAACTGCGGATAACCGGGGTGAGAATTGCCCTTTATAATTTTTGTTTTTGTCACCTCTTAATGAAGCCATCAACTTTAATTTTTCATCCATCACTCTTTTCGTTGCCTGCGCATATGCACCCATTTCATAGGTTGAAATATCAACATATTTTCCATTGGGATTGCTCGCTCCGTTTTCGAGTGTATCGGCTGAATTTACCAAAGTATCACTAAAAATGCTGCCATAGGATTGTGGATCATATCTGCGGCCGGCAGCACCTGCAATGATATCTGCAAAATCAAAAAGTTTAAAATTGTACTGACCCTCGAGATGCTGAAAAGAGGACCGGTCGGTAAATTTGGAACCCTTTTGGAAGTCGGGATTGGAAACAATTGACTGCCATACCGAATCAAAAGCTGCCGTACCGGGCTCCAGCCATCCAGGGTTTGATTTTACATATTTGCGTGCAGAGGCATGAGCACTATCCACCATCCATTTATTCGGCTCATTGGAAAATGTATCTGTAAGTTGTTGCAGTTTTCCAAAATATTCTCCGAGGTAATTTGAGACATGATTGGCAATTCCAATTTTTGAAATGTTAATGCCCGTGAAAACAATATCATAAGAATCTCCGGCATTTTCTGTAGTTGTGTATCCTTTGACCATAAAATTCTGTCCCTTTAATTCGAGCTTATGCTGTTGGAACCGGATGTTTTTAATGGCATAGCGGTTAGTTCCCTGATAAATGGCACTTCCTTCTCCATATTTAAAAAGGTATGAAACCTGCAAACTGTCGGTAAGTTTATAGTAAAGGCCAATTCCGGTTTTTACGCTTCTTGCCTTAGGGTCTGAAACCGAAACAATATCTCTTTCCATATAGCCCGGGGTATTAATTTTTAATTTGCCCGGATAAGCAACAGGGAAAAAATCCATGGCGGCATTAAGAGCCACAAAGTCATCCCGGTCTTCCTGGCTGATGGTTTTATCAAATTGTTTCTGAACCACAATTTTTGTCAAATCAACTTCAGTTTCAAGGTCGCCATATTTATTTGCACCGGTATCATTGGCCACCCAATCATTGGCTGTCATGTAATCTCCGGTGAGTTTAAATCCAATGCGATTGTCTTTCCCAAAAGTTTTGGCAAAACGGAATTGGCCGTTAATCATTTCGCGGTTGCCGCCTTTCACCATTACATCCAAACCCGGGTATTTATAAGGGTCTTTGGTGCTCATGTTAATAATTCCCTGCAAGGCATTGGCACCATAAAGGGCCGAAGCAGCACCGTTAATAATTTCCACATTTTCAATGTCGAGGTCAGAAGCCCCGATAAGATTTCCCACCGGAAAGTTAAGGCCGGGGGCCTGGTTATCCATGCCATCCACAAACTGAACGGATCTAACAGGGGAGGTAGTGTTAAATCCTCTTGCATTAATGGCTTTGAAGCCAAAGCTTGAGGTTACCACATCAATGCCCTGCATGTTCCCAAGCCCCTGATAAAAATCCCCGGAGGCGGCATTTTCAACTTGTTTTGCTGTTATTTTCTGAATTTGTACCGGTGCTTCCATAATAGATTCCCCAACTCTTGATGCTGAAACAACTACCTCTTTTGTAAAAATTATGGTTGGTTCTAATTTAAATTCCACTTAAGTTACTCCTTTCGAAACAGTAACTTCTTTGGTTTCAAAACCCACGTACGAAACGGTAAGAACAACCTCATTTGCTGTTCCGAAATCAACCATGAGTTCGAATTTTCCTTTGGCATCGGTACTGGTACCATTGGTAGTTCCTTTAACCACCACATTGGCAAATCCCTGGGGCTCGCGGGAATTTCTATCGGTTACCACACCGGTAATTTTTTCCTGCTGGGCCCAGAGGGTTGTTGTAATCGAAAAAATTGCTGTTAGAAAAGCAAAGAGGAGTAAAGGTTTTTTCATAGAGTTTTGTTTTAATTAGCTAATTAGCCAATTAATTAGCTAATTAATTGTATTTCACCACCGTAAATTTCTGAATTTTTCTCTCTCCCGTTTTCATATCCTCGGCATCAACAAAATACATCCCGGGGGGAAGTTTAGAAACTTCGATTTCTGCTCGGTCGTCAGAGATTTTTGTTTTAAAAACCTGTTGGCCGGAAATGCTGGTAACTGTAATATTATAATCCGTGAACTTAGAAAAATAAATTTCAAGAGAACTGCTTGCCGGGTTAGGATATATCAGCATGCCTACTTCTGAATTTATCTCTTCTTTCTCCTCTAATCCCACATAAGCATTTGAATAAACCGGCAACTCAATGTAGGCAGGCCTTGTGTTTGAAATGGCAATTCTTTGCACTGCCTTGCGAGGATACATTATCTGGCCATTGAACATATACCCCTTACCATCCAGGGGAGCTCTTCTGAAAAACTCTCCGTCTTCGATAGGAATATTTGGGTTTGCCTGATAACGGGTATGATTGCTGCTGCTGATGAGTACTTTCATTTTGTGATTTTTTCCCCATGTATAGGCTATTGGCATCATTTTAAAACGATACCTTTCAAGCCAGCCGATGTTAATGTTTGAAAACGGGGCATTATCGTTTTCGGCTCCATTAAAAATTGAAAGCGCGTATTCACGTGCCCTTGCATTCACACAACCTTCCACCACAAAAAATTCTTTTACAACTCCAGTATTATCGGGTGGGTAAACATCCAGTATTCTCACAAAAAAGTCGGCATCGGTTGGTCCGCTGGATGCTCCTGCCGGGTTTGATTTTGCCCAGAAGTCAACTCTCGGGAAACCGATAATACACAAAGAATCTCCGGCATATCCGTTGGCCTCGTTTATTTCAGGCGAGGTAAACTGAACCACGCCCGGACGGTTCATTGTAAATGGTGCAAGGGTTGGGTCGGCAAGATTCATCTGGCCCTGTGAATTTCTTCCGTCACCATTCGGATTTTTTACAATCATGTTTGCCCCTCCAACGGTTTTTACCGGATCATCAGGATCGTCAACATAGGTTGCATACCCTTCATCAGAGGTGGGCATATTAAAATTAAGAGTTCCGTTATTGTGAATAAAAATATTTTTCTTAGTTACAATTTCATCCACCGGGAATTTATCATAGCCAAACCAATAGTTTCCCTTTTTTTCATTTCCGTATAAACTGTCGTTGGGTCCGGCCACATAAAACCTGACCGGAGGAATTTCCCATTCGCGGGAAAAATTCGGTGGCACTACTCCGGTAATGGGTTGGTTGCTCAGGCCCGGAAGTGCAGGGTTTCCGGTGGCAGGTACATCAATAGTGAGGGGAATGGGAGTAGGAAATGCAGGGTTATGAGATTTTAATTCCATTTTCATTCCTATTAATCCTTCGGTTCCGTTTAAGAAATTAAACAGTTTTACAAAGGTGATTTTATAATCTGTAGAGGGAATTCTTATGTCGAAGCCCGTGGGGTCAGTGGAGCCTCCAATAAATGGTTGCCAATTTGAACTTTCGGGAATAATGAATTTAGGGTCTCCGGTATTTTTCCACGAGTTGTAATTTAAAGTATACCGAAACCATTGCAAAAGTTCCGATTGCAAAAGATCATTTAACGGCAAATTATTTACATCCACTTCATCTACATTAAACTTGGTAATATCAATTACATTGGCAGGATAGGTCATGTCTCCGGTTTTCCTAGTACCTATGGTTTGGTGAGCCCATGGGCCGATAACAAGTTTTTGCAAATGTTTTAGTGAATCGTTACAGTATTTGCGCATGTTGGTAAAAGTTTCAATC
Organism: Flavobacteriales bacterium; assembly: GCA_023250995.1. Lineage (GTDB taxonomy): Bacteria > Bacteroidota > Bacteroidia > Flavobacteriales_H > JAHEZO01 > JAHEZO01. Next base: position 13,805 of record JAHEZO010000057.1, read on the forward strand.
TGGCCATCGGTAAAAATATCCCACCAGCCCGAGAGATGAAAAGCGGCAACCTGTGAATTGAGATACCGGCTTTTAGTAAGGTTTGGGCGGGCGGTGGAACCAAATCCTTTTATTCCGTCAGTATCGGTATCGGGCACATCCACCAGCACTCCATTTACGTTTAATTTACCGCAAGTAACTGATTCCCCGTTTTCATCCACCATGGCATGGCTGGCATCCATTTCGGCCCGGCCTCTTGAATTGGGATAATAGCCCGGCAGATAGCCAAGATATTTTTCGGAGGAGAAATGGTCGATTGCTTTAAAAGCTACCTGAAATTTGTTGGGGAGGTTATAGTCTTTTGCGGTATGAATATCATTTTGAACTGCATTGTCGTTTGGCATAAGGTCATCGTCAAGATCGAAAATCTGTCCTTTTAGCCAGCCGGTAACAATCCTCTCTCTGAAAACTCCATTCTGAAAACCAGTATATCTGAAATGTTCATTGGTGGCAACAATGGGCAAAAGGGATTTTAATCCGGGGCCATTTGGAATAATACGATGAGCTGCGGCATATTGGTATTGAGTATTTCCAAGGGCAGAGGCACCAAAACCGCCAATGCTGCCGTTGCAAAGTTTACCGCTAACAGCAGGGTTTCCGAAACTTACGGTTAAACTATCGGTAATAAATTTTACACTGTTATAGCCATCTTCATGCCTGTTTGAATTGTATTTACTGGTTAGCGGAGTAATATCGGCACCATGACAAAAATCGGGGTGGTACGGAACTTTGCTCCAGCTGTCGCTTAGCATGGGAAGGTAAACCCCTTCGGAGGTGTAACGGCCCCTCATATCCTGCATGGCATAAGCAAAACCCATCATTGACATAAGGGCTCCGGCTGCATCGCTTCCGGATTTTCCATAGGGGGTACGGGTAAAAATCAATGGCAACTGGTATGGGTTTGGATTTGGCTGACCATTAACCGTATCATAGATAACTATCTGGCTTCCTTTTTTAATTATTTCGAGATTCCTGTCCACCGGAAAACCAATAATAGTATCAACAAAATGTACCATGAGGCAATCCTGCACCACCGGAACATAAACATCCGTCATAAGTTTTATGCCATCGGGCATGGTGAAGGGAATGGTGTATTTGGTGGTAAACTCCTCCACATTATCGAGCGTACCGTTATTGTTTGGCTGCGCAAATAAAGATGCGGAAAGGAAAAGACATCCGAAAAAACCAAGGAACAGGGCCGGCCATGCGGCTTTTCCAGGTTGATTATTCTTGCGGATAAAAACAGAGTAGATTTTTTTCATAAGGTTGCAAATTTATTGGTTAAGTATAAAAAACCATTCCGCAACTTGCGAAGGGAGAGCAAATATAACAGGGAAAAATTAAAAACGTTAAAAACGCGGAAATAATTTTTTGGATAATGGGAAAGGGAGTGGGAAAAAAGCGGGGAGCGGTAGAAGGTAGAAGGTAGAAGTAGTGGGCAGAAGTAGTTGGTAGGGGAAGCAGGTAGAAATAGTTAGCGATTTTACTTTTCGCTTTGCGGTTGGTGATTAACCCTCGGAGCCTGAAATTTTTTCCAATATTATTTCGAAACCAAGGTGATAACCGGAATAATCATTTCTTCCATTGAGATTCCGCCATGCTGAAAAGTATCTTTGTAGTACTGAACGTAATAATTAAAGTTGTTTGGATAGGCAAAAAATTTATCTTCTTTGGCAAAAACGTAAGAAGTGCTCACGTTAACTTTTGGTAAAAAAACATCGGCCGGATTTTTAACTTCGAAAACTTCTTTTGCATTATAGTTCAGATTCCTTCCTTGTTTGTAGCGAAGATTGGTATTGGTATTTCGGTCGCCAATTACTTTTATGGGTTCTTTTACATGAACGGTACCATGATCGGTGGCAATAATTACCTTGCATTTTTTTTCGGAAATATGTCTGAAAATATCGAACAGGGGTGAGTGTTCGAACCAGGATAAAGTAAGAGAACGGTAAGCAGTTACATCATCGGCCAGTTCCCTGATGACTTCCATTTCGGTGCGGGCATGCGAAAGCATATCCACAAAATTATAGACAATAACATTTAATTGATTGTTCATCAGATTTGAAATATTCTCGGCAAGTTTTTTTCCGTTTTCGTGGGTAGTAATTTTGTGGTATGAAATTTTGCTGTTTTTTCCCATTCGTTTCAAATTGGCAGCAAGGAGTTCTTCTTCGTGAAGGTTTTTCCCTTCTTCTGCTTCATCCCCTACCCATAGATTTGGAAATAGCCGTTGAATTTCAGAGGGCATAAGTCCGGCAAACAAAGCATTGCGGGCATACTGCGTAGCGGTTGGAAGAATGCTGAAAAACAACTCTTCCTTTTCTACATTAAAAAATTCTGAAAGAACAGGTTCAATAACTTTCCACTGGTCGTAGCGGAGATTATCAATTACAACTAAAAACACCGGATCTTTATCCGATAGGTGATTAAAAACTTTATTTTTTAACAACTGGTGCGACATGAGTGGAGGGTCGGCTGATTTTCCGTTTACCCAGTTTACATAGTTTTTTTCAACGTAGCGGCAAAAGAGATTATTGGCTTCCGACTTCTGCATTTTAAGGATCCCTGCCATTCCCTCATCCGATGATTTTTCAAGTTCCAGCTCCCAATAAACTAATTTTTTGTAAAGTTCTTTCCATTCGGCAATACTCAGCCGGTCGCTCATCGACATGCCGATGCTCCCAAATTCCTGCTGATATTGGGAGGTGGTTTTTTCACTTACAAGCCTTTTAGTTTCAAGGTTTTTTTTAATTGAAAGGAGAATTTGTTTGGGGTTTACAGGTTTGATAAGATAATCGGAAATTTTTGAGCCGATGGCATCTTCCATAATTTGCTCTTCCTCGCTTTTCGTTATCATTACCACCGGAAGCCCGGGTTTTAATTCTTTTATTTTGGCCAAAGTTTCCAGTCCTGAAAGGCCGGGCATATTTTCATCAAGAAATACCAGATCAAACTGCGTTGTTTTCACCATTTCGAGAGCCGAATGACCATTATTAACCGTAGAAACACTGTACCCTTTTTCCTCCAGAAACAATACATGCGGTTTTAATAAATCAATTTCATCATCAGCCCAGAGTATGTTTGTGTTTTCCATAATAAAGTTTGGTTCTTAAAACGTAAATACAGAAAAAAATTGCATGATTAAAAAGTTATTCTGAAAAGAAGATGATTTGAACAACTTCATTTAATTTTTCGCAATTCGTTTAATTAATCTCTGAATTTACGCAAAAACATTAATTTCCAAAATACAAATATCAAAATACAAATAATATTCAATATCAAAATTTCAACTTTCAAACCGTCTGCTAACTTGATTTTTCGATTATTGTCGAAAAAATCTTCTTTAGCGGTTTAGAATTTTCTTTATTGGTAATTGGAATTTATTTGCAATTTGATTATTGTTATTTGTTATTTGAAATAGAGATGCGCGTACCATCAGTTAGTCTTTTTA
>JAHEZO010000341.1 GCA_023250995.1 Flavobacteriales bacterium
CTTCCGACTCCCGACTTCCAACTTCATACCTCCAACTCTGGAACATATTCCTCACCACGAAAAGTCACCTAATTTTTACCGGCAATACCCTTTAACCATTGCTTAAAAACAAGGAAAATGAAAATTGTATTGGTTACCAGATATCTTTTCCACATCCTACCCGGTTCCTGGTAAATCCTGTAAAGCCATTCCAGTCCACCCGATTGCATCCACAAAGGGGCTCTTTTTGTTTTTCCTGAAACCACATCAAAACTACCACCTACTCCCATAATAAAGGGGATTCTACCTAAAATATTGCGGTAATTGTACAAAAAATTTTCCTTTTTTGGTGACGACATTGCCACAAAAAGAATATGGCATTCTGTATTCGCAATTTCTTCGGCAATTTTTTTCTCTTCATCCAAATTGTAATATCCGTTTCTGAATCCACCGATAATTTCAGGAGAATATTTTTGAGCAAAAACTTCGGTAACTTTATTAACTACAGATTCTTCGGCACCGAAAAAAAAAATTTTAAACTTATTTATAAATGCCATTTCAACAAGATTGTTCATCAGGTCAATTCCGGCAACCCTTTCCTTTAAGGGGTTTCCAAGAAGACGTGAGGCCCAAACCACGGCCATTCCGTCAGCGTTTATGATATTGGCCATTTTTACGCTTTGGGCTAGATCCCTTTTTTGTCTCATGCCAACAATTTTTGCGGCATTTACTACGGTATGCAAAACCTGTTTTCTCTGGAGAATTGCATTTTTAGCCAGGGAAAGGGTTTCGTCCATTGAAAGGTTGTGGATGGGTATTCCCAAAAAATCAACTGTTTTCATTAGGGGTTGCCGTTGACAGGAAGGTTTTTATTTATAACCGAATCATAAATTATTAAACCTTTTAAAAAAAAGGATTTTTCAAGGGAGCTAAATTAGCTTTTGAACTCGAGCAAATATAAGGAGAGTGCATAAAACATCCATGCCTGAGACCATCTCATATAGGAAATTTTATTTGTAAACAATTTATTTTTCTGGAAATAAAAGTATCCCTTTTTTTTATCCTGCATATTATTGATTGTCCAAAGTAAAACCTTTTCGGCAATCAATCGTTCTCTTTTCAAAATACCAAGACGGAATAATGTTACTACAAGTTGGGCGGGTGCATGAATGTCCTGTGGGAATGATTTATCCGAATAATATTTTGGGAGACCATCCTCTCCAAAAAAATTATTTAAATAGAATCCGGTGCCGGATAAAATATTTTTTTCATAATCCAGGTCTCCTGTATTGTTTTGATATTCTGAAAGGCATTCCAAGTTGTATCCGGTATGGAAACTGTCTATCCACTGGTGATGGGGAAGCGTTCCATAAACCCAGGAACCGTCTTTAGCCTGATGATTTATGCAATAGTGAACGGCTTTTTTGGCCGATTCTCCAAGCAGATTTTCCTTTGTATGGGAATAAACTTTTGCTAATAGTTTTGCACCCAATAAAGATGCATTAAAGATTTGAGATTTATCCAACGGAGAATATGAAAAAGCAAAATTTCCGCCTGAATCGGGGGTTTTGTTCAAATCCTGCAAAATAAAATTGCAGGCGGAACGGCTCCATTCTAAAAGTTTTTTTTCACCGGTTATTTCATAAGCATCCAAAAGTGCCGAACCAACAAACGAAGTTGAAACCACCGTTGGGGTGAAGGCAGGATGGAAAAATGCCCTTGCCTGCCAGTCGAAGTTATATCCCCAGCACATGCCACTCCAACCCTTGGACTGTTTTTTTTCAATCAAATCAACAAAAAATAATATTTCCTTTTTGTAATTTTCATTGGGAAATGTCTTGCTCAAATTACAGTAACCCGATAAAAACAAACCTAATGCTTTTGGGTTGTAACCTTTTGAAACCAAAGCAGGTTTCCTTAAATTAATCGGACTTTTTTTAAAAAACTGAATGAATGCAAGGCGGAGAAACCGTGATTTATTTATGGGGAGGTTTTTGAAAATCCTGCTGTTGAGTCCATCGAAGGGATCCCATCCCTTGAATTCCTCATTT
>JAHEZO010000208.1:0-3343 GCA_023250995.1 Flavobacteriales bacterium
ACTATTTTCATTGCACCCTGAAACACCGTTAACATCAGTTTTTATCAGGTGGGCATCCCAGGAAGTTTGGCCCCCGCTTAGAGTTCCTATGATATAACCGCCATCCGCTGCCACATCAGCTTTAGTAAAAAAAGAACCTACCAGTCCGCTGTATTGTTTTGCGAACTGAATACCGAGAGAAGAATTTAACTTTAGCAAAAAACTTTTTACCGTAAGGGGAAAAACATTTGTAATTACCCAACCTGAAACTGCATATCCGCCATCACTGGTTTTTAATAAAGAGCCTGCCTCTGCTCCGAGAGCCCCAACATTATAAGCAGAGGAGTAGGTAATGTTTCCAGAAAGATCTGTTTTTATTATTGCCACGTCTCCTGTAGAATTTGTTTTATCGGTATAACCGGCAATAAGTAATTCATTGGAAGGAAGAAGCTGAATTGCGTATCCTGACTCATTTTTTCCTAATTCTCCAAAAGATTTCATCCATTGCAGAGTTCCGCTAAAATCCGTTTTGAAAAGGAGAATATTGGTAGTTGTATCTGCCCCGTTATTCTGGCTATGATAGCCAACAAAAGCATAACCATCGGATAATCCCACCACATCATTGGCAGCATCGTGGCTATCAAAAACCGGACTTGTGAGAGTATAAGAGCGGCCCCACTGGTAAGTACCACTGCTGTTGGTTTTAAAGATGTAAATGCTGGTGGAATCTTTATTGGGGTTCATACTTTTTGCAGAAGATCCCCCTGCAACCACAAAGTCACCACCCGACATTTCTTTTACCCCGCTTCCCCATCCCGAACCGTATTCCTTGGCAAAATTTACTGAAGTGCCATTTGAACTGATTTTCATGAGCATGGCATTGTTCCTTTGTCCCGTTGTGATATAACCTCCGCCTCCAACTTTCTGCATATCATTAATGGTTAAAGGAACAAAAAAGCCACCGGCAGTATACCTTTTTGCCCAAACTATGTTTCCAACGGAATCTGTTTCAAGAGCAATTCCTACGGGCAAAAAATTTACTGATCCATAGGCCCAGCCGGCTGCAAAATACCCTGTAGGAATTGTTTTTATTCCTCCAACAATATCAAAGCCATCGTAATTAAAATTTAACTGGAAAGTGGACTGAGCCCAAAGTGTTGACGCAAAAAATAGGGAAATAAAATGGGTAAATAATTTTCGCATCAATTCTTTTTTAGATATGCAAATGTAATGAAGAGATTCAATATTTCAAATTGTAATGAAAACAGAAAAAATTGTTGGATTTATTAAGTCCAAAATTCCAAACTTAAAGTCCCAAATTCCAACAGGGCTTGTAATTAATTCAGGTTCTTGGTTCTTGGTTTTTGGTTCTTAATTCCTGGAATTTGAACCTTGGTACTTGGGATTTTTTAAATGGATTCAATAATTTTCCCCGTTCAAGATTTGCTTTTGATTTGGATGGGATTACAGACCCGGAGCTTCGGAAACAGCAATTTTATGAAAATTGTTTTTTTCTTCATTTTCCTGAATAAAGCGGTCAATGATATCAATGGTTGCACGGGGATGAATCATATAATAAAGATGTTCTTTAAAAACATCCTTTTCTTCGGGGTTTGAAATTTCAATGATGGTTACAACAGAGTTGTCTCCGAAAATTCTGGGAACAAATTTGGCCACAGGATCCCGCTCACTTTTGAGAATTAAAATCGGGATTTCAAATTTATTAAAGGATGAAAGAGAAGTTTGGAAATCAAATTTTTTTGATTCGAGCAAACCTGAATAAATCTGAATTGCAAATATCTTAACCGGCAGCCGGTTCAGAGTATGCTCCATTGGAATCTTGTTAATGTGCGGAATGGTACCAAGTTCGGTAACCAGTAAAAGAATTCTTTCCTTTATTGCTTTCCAAAGACGGTTATGAAATACGGTGTCGATTTTTGTAAGCCAATCCGACAAGCGAATACCAATTCTTCTTACCCCGCTTTTTGTTTCAAACGGAATGAGTGCACGGGCTGCCTGAAAAACCATTTTATCGAGGTAAGAAATATTGGATTTTAATATTACGTTATCCATAAATCCGAGCGAAGCATGTTTGGCTTCTTCTCCAAAAAATGGATTGCAGGAAATCCGGCCCCGCAAATATTTTTTAATTCCTTCCAATTTTTCAAAATTTCTGTCGATCATTAAAAAATAAGTGTTGGCCATGGAGTGGTCGAAAAGATAAACGGGATGTCCTTTTTCACCAAAATAGTTCACCGAGAAATCAATATTATCTACAATAAACTGAGAATATTCTTCAGCCGGCATGGCCGGGGGTACCGAACCATAATGCATTGCGGCTGCAACATATTTTGAAGAGGGCAGAAAAGCCAAAAGTCCGTCAAAAGTATTAAGTCCCAAAAAACCATGTACCATTAAAATTACAGGATTCTTAACTTTATTTTCAGTGTTGAAAGGAAGAGCCGTATCAATTTTTATGGTTGTTTCACCATAACAAGTATTCCGGGTAAGTTCCACCTGAGGCCAGGTTAAGGCCTTATCGTCTACAAAAACTGTCATACGGGTTTCTACATTTTCAATATACCTGAGAAAGTCGGGGCTTTTTTTGGGTCTCCCCCACTTATAAAACAGCCAGGCAAGGGGCCTTCGTTTGTCTGATTTGGTGGCCAAAAAAGCGATCCTCTCAGATTTTGTAATGAAGGAAGGAGTAAAAGTTAATTCGCTGTCGTTGTTAATTTTTACAATAACAACAATTTCTTCTGAATCAAAAGCCAGTGAATTTCTGGTAATTCCGGCAACCTGTCCTTTGGGGTTTGAAGCAAGAAAAACATAATCCAGCCCATTTTTGTTCAGCTTTTTTAAATATAATGAAAGAGATTTGTTGAGGCCTTCTTTGTAGGCTTCCATATGTTCCCTGTCGAGACTTCTGCCGAGAATCTGGTCTTTGTTAATTCTTCCGGTAGCGAGTAATTCTTTAACAAAGGAAATGGCATCCCTCACTCCTACCAATCCCCTTTGCCTTTTAAGTTTTGAATTTACAAAAGTGTAATAAATCAGGTCGGGATGATTTAATTCTTCATAATGTTCTAAAATATATTCATAAGGACCGGAAGGTGACTGCCCATGGGATAAGCCAACCAGAAACTGATTTCCATTGGATGTGGTAAGGTTAGCATGGTAAATAAAATCAGAACCTGCGGCTTCATCAAACTCCTCTTTGGTTTTGCAATAAAAGGTTTTTGGTGCCTTGTACCCTACCGGTTCGGGAGGATCTAAAAGTGTATTTACTTTAAATTCATTCTTCATTTTCTTCAAAAATCATTAGCATTGAATTTTGCAAAACTAATATAAGTAACTTTGGGGG
>JAHEZO010000208.1:3353-6596 GCA_023250995.1 Flavobacteriales bacterium
GGGATAAAAATTTTTAAACCATTTTTATGTTTGACAAAAAAACCGCAGACGGAAATTTTATACTTGCCCGCAAAACGGCCAAACTCCTTTTGCCGTTGTTTGAATCCTACTACCGGGCTAAATATTTTGGACTTGAAAATATTCCTGACACACCGGTTTTAGGAGTAGGAAACCACCTGGGAGTTTATTTTATGCCCGAAACATATCTTTGGATGGGAAAGTACCATACATTGAAAAATAAGCCTTCAATGAATATTTTGGTGCATAATGCCTTACTCAAGGCAGCATCCATTGTAAAGTTGCCAGTTGAGGGATTCGGGGTTTTGGATGCAAATCCCGAATTAGCTGCAACTGCACTCAAATCGGGAAATTCTGTTACAGTGTACCCGGGAGGTGACAGAGAAAATTCAAAACCATTTAAAGAAAGAAATACAATTGATTTTTTTGAACATTACGGTTATATTCAACTGGCATTAAGGGCCGGTGTTCCCATTTTACCCATTGTTGGAATTGGTGGTGGAGAAACATTATTTGTACTTTCTTCGGGGGAAAAGTTCGCTGAAATTTCAGGATTAAAGAAATATTTAAAAATTCATACCTGGCCTGTTTACTGGTCTTTTCCTTTTGGCTGGCATATCGGACATTTCCCTTTTCTTTCACTTCCACTTCCATCTCAAATAACAATTAGTGTTCTTCCACCTTATTCAACAGAAAAATATTCTCCAGAAGATGCTGACAATAGGGATACGTTACTTAAAATAAATTCCGAAATTACAACTCTGATGCAAAATGAAATGGATAAATTAATAAAGGGAAGGATTCCGGTGATTGGAAAGCTTGAAGAAAAATAATTTTTGGAGACCCTATCATTTCATACTCCCAAGAATATTAATATCAGAACTCTCAAGAATATTTTTCGGATAACCTTCAGCAACAGCGTTGATCATTGCGTTTCCCAAGGTAACAGTATCGGTAACCACCCCCTTAAAAGATTTTAAAATAAAATAAAAAGGGGAGGAAAAAAAATAAGCCAGATTGTACAGGGCAGTGCCAGACTTAATTCCCTTTAAGGGTTGAATATAACCCGGCCTGAACATAAATGCCTTTTTAAAAGGCATGGCAAGAAGTTCATTTTCGGTTTGCCCCTTTACCCTGGCCCAATTCATGCTGCTTTTACCACTGGTAGAAGTTCCGGCCCCGGATACATAGCAAAAAATAATTTCAGGATTTTTGGTGAAAAGAGTACGTGCAACCGAAATTGTAAGCTGATAGGTTACTCTTTCATATTCGATTTCCGAAATTCCCGCGGAGGAAATACCCATGCAAAAAAAACATGTATTGTAACCGGATAATTTATCCCCAAACTCAGAAAGAGCAAAAAAATCCTTCTGAATAATCTCTTTCAACTTTGCATGTGAGATTCCGCAGGAACTCCTGTTAATAATAAGGACAGATTCCACTTTATTGCTTTCAAGACATTCAAGCAAAACTCCTTTGCCCACCATTCCGGTTGAGCCAAATATTATTGCTTTTATTTTCATTTACCAAATTGTAAGATTTCACAAAACTATCATTAATTTTTTTTAGGTTTGTTGTCAATTCAAATCATTAAAAAATTCTTCCGCTAATTTAGCGGATTATTTTCAGGACCAAAAACCAAAAAACTAATAATAGAAAATGAACCCAACCTCAAAAAATATGGCAACGGGAAAAGCAGGAGAATTGCCAAAACTTTTTAATTATTCCTGCGGAAAATTTATAAACGGGGAAGGTGAAGGGCAAATATTATTTAATGCAATTACCGGGGAACCCCTAGGCACAGCAAGCAGCAATGGACTGGACTTTTCGACCATGTGCACCTATGCCAGAAAAACCGGTGGACCGAAGTTAAGGAAAATGACTTTTCATGAGAGAGGAAGAATGTTAAAGGCACTGGCCATGCATCTATTATCAAAGAAAGAGGAATTTTACAAGCTTAGCTGGGCTACAGGAGCAACAAGAGCCGATAGCTGGGTTGACATTGAAGGAGGAATAGGGAACCTATTTGCTTATGCCAGTTTGAGAAAACAATTTCCGGATGAAACATTTTGTCTGGAAGGAGATGTGGCAAAACTATCTAAAGAAAACACTTTTATCGGCCACCATATTTGCGTGCCAAAAGAAGGAGTTGCCATTCATATAAATGCATTTAATTTTCCGGTTTGGGGAATGCTCGAAAAAGTTGCGGTTAACTGGTTTGCAGGGATGCCTGCCATTGTGAAACCTGCCACCATAACATCCTTTCTCACAGAGGCGGTGGTAAAAGAAATTATCTCCTCGGGAATAGTTCCTGAAGGAGCCCTCCAGTTAATTTGCGGAAGTGCAAATGGAATTCTTGATCATGTAATAAATCAGGATATAGTTACTTTCACAGGATCCGCATCTACCGGAAAAAAACTTAAAGCACATCACCGGTTAGTTGAAGAGGCTGTTCCTTTTAACCTGGAAGCTGATTCACTTAACTGCTGTGTTCTTGGCTCAGATGTTAATCCAACCAAACCCGAATTCGACATTTTCATAAAGGAGGTGGTAAGGGAAATAACCACAAAAGCCGGACAAAAATGCACCGCCATACGCAGGGTTATGGTTCCAGCCAACAGGATGGATGAAGTTCGGATTGCTCTTCAAAAAAGGCTCGCACAAACTATCATTGGAGACCCGAATGCAGAAGGGGTTCGAATGGGATCACTGGCAGGGCAATCACAGTTGTCAGAGGTAAAAGAAAAAGTTGAAGTTTTATCCAGGACCCAAAAAATAATAATGGGAGATTTTGAAAAGTTTGAAGTGAAGGGAGCGGACAAAAACAAGGGAGCATTTATGCCTCCGATAATTTTTCTGAATGAAAAACCATTTGATAATACCGATTGTCACAACATTGAAGCCTTCGGGCCGGTGAGCACCATTATGCCTTATGAATCCATTGAAGAAGCCATAGAACTTGCAAAAATGGGTAAAGGTTCCCTGGTAAGTTCAGTTGTTACTGGGGATGAAAAAATTGCAAGGGAATATGTTCTTGGCGCGGCCACCATGCATGGAAGGATACTTATCTTAAATGCTGATTGTGCAAAAGAAAGTACAGGCCATGGCTCTCCCATGCCCATGCTGATTCACGGTGGTCCGGGCAGGGCCGGAGGAGGAGAAGAAATGGGTGGGAAAAGAGGAGTTTTTCATTATTTACAGCGCACAGCCATCCAGGGTTCTCCA
>JAHEZO010000058.1 GCA_023250995.1 Flavobacteriales bacterium
AAAAAGTCAGCAAATCTGAAAGGGGTGGATGTATCTTCCATTGATTCATCTGTTTCTCCCTGTGCTGATTTTTACAGCTTTGTAAACGGGACCTGGCTAAAAACAATCCCGTTCCCGAAGCCGAAACCAGGTGGGGGTCCTTTTATCTTTTAAGAGATAAAAACAATGAAATACTGAAAAGAATTCTTGAAAAAGCATCCTCCGACCAAACCGTTTCAAAAGGAAGTAACACTCAAAAGCTGGGTGATTTTTATTATTGTGCCATGGATTCAGTTAAGCTGAATGCCGATGGATTTTCACCACTCAAACCCGAACTGGAAAAAATTTCATCCTTAAAATCTACCGAAGATTTGATAAAACTCATTGCACATCACCATCAAATTGGCATCGGCTCTTTCTTTGGAATGGAAATAGAACAGGATGCAAGGCAAAATGATAAGTACGCTATTTACCTTGGCCAATCAGGATTAGGGCTCCCCGACAGGGACTATTACTTAACAGAGGACCAACGTTCAAAAACCATCCGTGAGCAATACCTGATGCATGTTGCAAAAATGTTTGAAATGTTAGGAAACGAGGCCGTGAATGCAAAAAAAATGGCACACACCGTATTAAAATTAGAAACTCAGCTCGCTTCAGCATCCATGACGCTTGTTGAAAGGAGAGACCCCGAAAAGCAATACAATAAAATAACCTACGATTCATTAAAATTAATTTATCCAAACCTTAAATTCGACCTGTATTTTACTGAAAACGGCCTGAAGGATTTTTCAGAATTAATTGTTGCCCAGCCATTATTTTTTAAGGAATCGGAATCTTTGATAAATAAAATTCCTTTGGAGGATTGGAAAACATACCTCCAATGGCATCTGATTCATGAATCTGCCAGTAAACTTAACTCTGATTTCGAAAATGAAAACTTTCATTTTTTTGGCGAAATTCTAACCGGGCAAAAAAAGAAAAAGCAAAGATGGGAGAGGGCCCTTAATGTAATTAACGGTGCACTCGGAGAGGTATTGGGTCAGGAATTTGTTAAAGAGGCCTTCAGCGAGGAAAGTAAAAAGCGGGTTAATTCAATGGTAGATAATCTTTTTGCTTCTTTCGAAAAGCACATTAAAGATCTCGATTGGATGAGTGATGAAACAAAAAAGCAGGCACTGGTAAAACTCAGCAAAATAAACCGCAAACTCGGGTTTCCGGATCAGTGGCGTGATTATTCGGCTCTGAACATTGAAAGGGATTCTTATGTGATGAACTTTTTCAGAGGGAACGAATTTGAGTTTAAGAGGAACCTGGCAAAAATGGGAAAACCCATTGATAAAACGGAGTGGCTGATGCCACCCCAAACGGTGAATGCCTATTATAACCCCATTAAAAACGAAATCGTTTTTCCGGCCGGAATTTTACAACCCCCGTTTTTTACCCCGGATGCAGATGATGCTGTAAATTATGGAAGCATGGGAGCTGTTATTGGCCATGAACTTACCCACGGTTTTGATGATGAAGGAAACAAATTTGATGCTGACGGAAACCTCAAAAACTGGTGGACGGAGGAAGACCATAAAAACTTTTTCGCGAAAGCAAATAAGGTAATAAATCAATTCAACCATTATGAAGCCCTCGACAGTTTGTTTGTAAACGGAAATTTAACTTTGGGTGAAAACATTGCCGATCTTGGCGGGGTGGCCATTTCCTTTGATGCATATCAGCACTCCATGGAGGGAAAAGAAAAAAATAATATTGACGGGTTTTCTCCTGAGCAGCGTTTTTTCATTTCTTACGGCCAGGTTTGGAAAAACAATTCAAGACCCGAATCATTAAGGCAGCAAATTCTTACCAATCCACATTCACCTGAAAATTTCAGGGTGATTGGGCCCTTGTCTAATAATGCTGAATTTCAAAAAGCATTTGGTTGTTCTGAGGGGGAGGCAATGATTAGGCCCGACAGCCTGCGGGCAAGAATCTGGTAAAAAATTTCCCCTGGAAAAGATTCTGAAAAGAATTTTACTCTGAAATAACCACACTTGCGCTTTCAACTATCCCATTGATGGGAGGATCGAGTTTGGTAACTTTCACCTCAATCTCTTTGGCGAGCATGAACTTGCTCCGGAGATGATCATAAATTCGTTTCCCTACATGCTCAATAAGTTTTGATCGGATGGCCATTTCCTCTTTTACAATTTCGTAAACAGTAACATAATTAATGGTGTCGGAAAGTTTGTCCTCTGAAGCAGCTTTTTTAATATCAGCTTCGATGACCACATCAACAATAAAAGTACGGCCCACCTTTCCTTCCTCATCCATACAGCCGTGATACCCGTAAAGTTTTATTCCCTGAACAATAATTTTTGCCATAATAAATATAATTAGCTAATGTAATAATTGGCTAATTAGCTGATTAACTAATCAGCTAATTATTTTCAAAACATTCTTAATTTTTTTTCTGTTCCTTCCCCCATCCATCCTTTAACGGAACGGTGCGGTTGAAAATTATTTTTTCCGAAGAGCTTTCATAATCAACGCAAAAATATCCTTTCCGGATAAACTGAAATTTATCACCGGTTTTTGATTTTTTTAAAAAAGGTTCAGCCACCGCATTTGAAATTATTTCCAGGCTGGCGGGGTTGAGGTAATCCTTAAAATCACCCTCTTCGGCTGAAGGGTTTTCAACCTTAAAAAGGCGATCGTATAAGCGCATCTCAACCCGAATTGCCTGGGGTGCAAATACCCAATGAATAACTCCTTTAACAGCAATTCCGCTTTTGTCATTTCCGCTTTTACTTTCGGGAAAATAAGTGCAATGAATTTCTGAAATAATTCCCAGTTCATTTTTAATAAACGAATCGCACCGGATGATATAGGCATGCTTTAACCTTACAAACAACCCGGGGCCAAGCCTGAAAAATTTCTTTACCGGAGTTTCCATAAAATCTTCCATTTCAATAAACAATTCCTTCCCAAAAGGAATCTCTCTCAATTCTCCCCCGGGGTTTTCAGGATTATTTTCTCCGGCAAGGGTTTCCTCCTTTCCTTCGGGATAATTAGAAATTATTAATTTAACTGGATCCATAACAACCATAACACGGGTTGCAATTTTATTCAAATCTTCCCTTACACAATGTTCGAGCAACCCAACATCAATAATGTTTTCCCTCCGTGCAACTCCAATCAATTCGCAAAAATTCCGTATGCTTTCAGGAGTATAACCCCTTCTGCGCAACCCGCAAATGGTTGGCATTCGCGGATCATCCCACCCCTCAACATACTTTTCATTTACAAGCTGAAGGAGTTTTCTTTTGCTCATCACTGTATAATTCAGGTTCAGTCGGGCAAACTCATATTGCCGACTGGGAAAAATTTCAAGTTTCTCAATAAACCATTCATATAATGGCCGGTGTACTTCAAATTCGAGGGTGCAGATTGAATGAGTAATTTTTTCGATTGAATCACTTTGTCCATGTGCAAAATCATACATGGGGTAAATGCACCATTCATTTTTTGTCCGGTGATGATATGAATGTTTTATTCTGTAAATTATTGGATCGCGAAAATGCATGTTGGGTGAAGCCATGTCGATTTTTGCTCTCAATACTTTTTCTCCATCTTTGAATTCCCCCTTTCGCATCCTTTCAAATAAATCCAAATTTTCTTCCATAGTCCTGTTACGGAAAGGGCTTTCCCTTCCCGGTTCGGTGGGTGTGCCTTTTGTGCTTGCAATTTGCTCTGAAGTGCTGTCATCCACATAGGCCAGTCCTTTTTTTATCAATACCCTGGCGAATTCGTAAATTTTTTCAAAATAATCAGAGGCATAAAACTCATTTGCCCATTCAAACCCAAGCCATTTAATATCTTCCTTTATGCTTTCAACATATTCGGTTTCTTCGGCCTCTGGATTGGTATCGTCAAAACGGAGATTGGTTTTACCTCCAAATTGCCTGGCTAACCCGAAGTTGAGGCAAATTGATTTCGAGTGGCCGATATGAAGATACCCGTTGGGCTCAGGTGGGAATCGGGTTAAAACACGCCCTTCATGTTTGTTGTTTTTTACATCCTCAGTGATGATTTCTTCTAAAAAATTCGGACCTTTTTCTGCTGACATATTTATTTAATATAGGTTTTCTCTTTTACAAATTCCATCCCTTTTACCAGTCGGTTGCAAACTTCAAAATTTCCAAGTAACTCCATTAATCCCAGCAAATCCACTCCACTGCCCTTGCCGGTAAGCAATACACGCAACAATTGCATAATTTCCCCCGGTTTAATATTTTGGCTAATAGCGGTTTGCTTTATGATTTGGTCAATATCATTTTTTTGAAATCCCTTTGGTTGTTTCAGATTTTCGGCCAAAACAACAAAAAAGTTGTTTGTGGTTTCGTTCCATTTCTTTTTAATTATTTCGACATCGTATCCGGTTGGAGGAATAAAAATGTAATGCGACAATTCCCAGAAATCGGAGACAAAACAGGCCTTTTCTTTTACAAGCAAGCAAACCTTTTTAATAAAATCCAATTCGAAAATATTTATCCGTGGTTCAATTTTTAAAAATTCTTTTGCAAGATCATCTGCTGATTTAGTCCAAAGATATTGCTGATTAAACCATTTAGCTTTTTCGGGATTAAACTTTGCTCCTGCTTTGTGAATATGCTCAAAAGAAAAGACCATTGCCAATTCCTCCAGTGAAAAAATTTCCTGTTCGGTACCCGGATTCCATCCGAGCAGGGCAAGCATATTAATAAAAGCATCAGGATAATATCCATTCTCCCTGTACCCGGACGAAACTTCTTTGGAGTCAGGATCGGTCCATTGCAAAGGGAAAACCGGAAATCCCAAACGATCTCCATCTCGCTTACTGAGCTTACCATTTCCTTCGGGTTTCAGTAAAAGTGGCAAATGTGCAAACTTTGGCATCAGATTTTCCCACCCTAAAAACCGGTAAAGTAAAACATGCAAAGGGGCCGAGGGAAGCCACTCCTCCCCTCTTATCACATGGGTAATTTTCATTAAAAAATCATCCACCACATTGGCCAGGTGATAAGTTGGCATTCCATCACTTTTAAATAGAACCTTATCGTCCATTTGAAGCGTGTTTACCACCACCTCTCCCCTTATCAAGTCATTCACTTTTACCTCCTCTCCAGGAGGAATTTTCATCCTTATTACATAGGGTTCACCACCAGAAATTTTTTGATTCACCTCTGCCTCCGTTAATACAAGGGAGTTGTTGAGATTCTTCCGGCTGATTGAGTTGTAAGCAAAATTGGAATCTTTTTTTCGGCAGGCTTCTAATTCTTCAGAAGTGTCGAAAGCATAATAGGCATGGCCGTTATTAATTAACTGCTGGGCAAAAGGACCATAAATGCCTTTCCGTTCCGATTGGCGGTAGGATAGGGCATTTTCTTTAGAAATAATTGGTTCCTTTAAAGGAGGAGCTCCAATTCCTTCATTTGGTTCAATGCCGCACCACTTCAGTGATTCAAGGATATATTCTTCGGCACCGGGAACAAAACGTGCCCGATCCGTATCTTCAATTCTCAAAATAAAATCACCACCATGTTTTTTAGCAAAAAGATAATTGTACAATGCGGTGCGAACTCCGCCAATGTGAAGTGGACCTGTGGGACTTGGAGCAAAACGAACTCTTACCATGTTCTTAGGAATAAGGAAATAAGGGGATAAAGATATTGAGAGTATTGAATCTAAGAAAAACGGAAAATATATTTTTACAAAATTAATTCCCTACCCCTTTATTCCCCTATACCCAATTCCCTATACTAATTCTATTGCCCAAAGATAAATAATCAAATTGCCTCGGAGTGGAAATTATTTTAAATGAAAAAAAAGGTGGTTATTTGCCCCGCATAAAAAAAACTCACCTATGAAAAAAATTGTAATCCATAGCCCTGGAGGATATGATAAACTTAAAATTGAAACTTTCCCCGATCCGGTTCCTTCAGCGGGAGAAGTGCTGATAGAGGTGGCTGCTGCAGGCGTAAACTTTGCAGATTGTGCGGTTCGCTGGGGACTTTATGAATCGGCAAAAAAATTTGTAGGCTGGCCAATAACCCCCGGATTTGAATTTGCGGGCATGGTGAAAAGCATTGGGGAAGGTGTAACGCAAGTAAAGGAAGGAGATAGGGTATTTGGCGTTACATTATTTAATGCGTATTCAACCCACGTTGTTGTTAAGCAGGATTATGTTTTTATGCTGCCCATGACCTTTTCGATGGAGCAGGGAGCTGGATTTCCGGCAGTTTTCTTAACGGCTTACCATGCGCTTTATCAGCACCTGAGGCTAAGAAAAGGAATGAAAATTCTTATTCATTCGGCTGCCGGGGGTGTTGGTTCTTCCTTACTTCAGCTTGGAAAAATTGCCGGGTGCGAAACTGTTGGGGTTGTGGGTTCTTCCCACAAGATTAAAACAGCAAAGGAATTTGGAGCTAATCATATTATTGATAAAAGTAAACAAAACCTGTGGAAAGAAGCAGAACGGATAGCACCAGAAGGGTATGATGTTGTTTTGGATGCAAATGGGGTAAGCACTTTGAAAGAAAGCTATGCTCATGTGATGGCATCGGGGAAATTGGTATGCTATGGATTTCATTCCATGCTCACACAAAATGCTAAAGGGCGTGTTAACTGGATTAAATTAGCGATTGATTATTTACGCACCCCCAGATTTAACCCCTTAAAGATGACCAATGAAAACAAAAGTCTGATTACCTTTAACCTTTCGTTTTTATTCAACAGAGTGGATGTTTTAACTGAAGCCATGACCGACCTTCTCAGATGGATTGAAGAGGGGAAGATAATTGCCCCAACAGTAACTTGTTTTCCTTTGGAAGAAGTTAGTAAAGCACACCAGGCAATTGAATCAGGTCAATCTGTAGGTAAATTAATTTTAACTATGAAATAAGAAAATATTTTTTTGGAGGATAAAAAATGCCCTATTATAAGTCCAAAATTATAAGCCTTTCCCATTTACCACATCCCAAACCAATTCAGATTCGTAACCTTTGCCCAATAAATACCTCACAAGTTTATTTTTTTTAAGAAGTGGATTTTTTTCCCGGAGGGTTCTGCTTTTTTTATTCATAAGATCTTCAAGAGTTTGCCGATAGTCCTTTTCTCTTATCTCTCCAAGCCCTTTCTCCATGCAATAATCCGAAATTTTCTTCTGCTTCAGATGACTTTGGATTTTAAGGCGACCCCATTTTTTTATCCTGAATTTTCCGCCTGCATATTGAATGGCAAATCTTTCTTCATTGATAAATCCCCCAGTAATGAGTTCGGCAATTATGTTTTCAACCTGGTTTGATTTTAACCCCCACTTAAAAAGTTTAGTTCTGATTTCAATATGACTCCGTTCTTGTTTGGCACACCAGTAACGGGCTTTGGCTAGGGCTTGTTGGGGAGTTAAAAAAGCGGTCATTTAAAGTAGTTTACCTTGCCACTTTTATTTGCTATTATTTTATTTCCTCGTTTTGGGCATTAAGGAAACGATATTCAAGCATCGAGTAATCATTTACAGGCTTTACTTTTATTCGCTTTTTAAATTTTAGAAGCCATTTAGTTCTGATTGAAGGATAACCACGGGTAAGAAAAGACTCAACAAAAGGATGTACACAAAGTGTAACCGAAGGGGGTTTTACTTCATTTAAAAGGTACCGAAGATTATTTTCAATATCATCAATCAGCAAAACACTAGGTTGAACCTCACCCGTACCTTTGCAGGCAGGGCATAATTCAGAAGTATTAATGTTCATTGCAGGCCGCACCCTTTCGCGGGTAATTTCCATAATTCCAAACCGGCTTAAGGGCAGAATATTGTGTTTTGCCCTGTCCGGTTTCATTTCATCAATCATTTTCTGAAGTAGCTTTTTTCTGTTTTCAGCCGACCTCATATCAATAAAATCAATTACAATTATTCCCCCCATGTCTCTCAATCGTAACTGCCGTGCAACTTCTGTAGCAGCATCGAGGTTAACATTCAGGGCATTGGTTTCCTGATCGTGCCTGGCCTTAGCCGTGTTTCCGCTGTTTACATCAATCACATGTAGTGCTTCTGTATGCTCTATTACAAGGTAAGCACCGCTGGGCATGTTTACGTGCTTTCCAAATAATCCCTTTATTTGTTTTGCCACACCAAAATGTTCAAAAACAGGTTCGGGATTTTTATAATGTTTTACAATTTTTTCCTTATCGGGTGCTATCATTCGGAGATATTCTTTTGTTTCATCATATAACTGGCCATCGTCAATATGAATATTAGTAAACGACTCATTGAGTAAATCTCTGAGGATGGCTGAAGTCCGGTTAAGTTCCCCCAGAATTTTTTGAGGGGGTTTGGCAGATTTTAAGGCATTAAAGCAATGCTCCCATTTTGCCAGCAGGTCTTTTAAATCCGTATCAATTTCAGCAACTTTTTTATTTTCTGCAACAGTTCTTACAATAACCCCGAAATTGTCGGGCCTGATGCTCAGGAGCAGCCTTTTCAAACGCTCACGCTCTTCTCTTGATTTAATTTTTTGTGAAACTGAAACCCTGTCGGAAAAAGGAACCAGCACAAGATACCGGCCTGCCATGGTTACCTCCGAGGTAATTCGGGGGCCTTTGGTTGAAATGGGTTCTTTGGCAATTTGAACAAGTATGGATTGACCTTGCTGCAAAACCTGGTCAATTTTCCCTCCCTTATCAATATCCTTTTCGAGTTTGAAATCCTTTAACCAGGGGCCGGTGGCTGCACCCGAAAGTACATTTTTTGTGTATTTGTTAAATGATGCAAGCTGTGGACCCAAATCAAAATAATGTAGAAAGGCATCTTTTTCGTGGCCCACTTCTACAAAGGCAGCATTTAACCCAGCGGCAATTTTTTTTACTCTGCCGAGGTAAATATCGCCAACGGCAAAATTGCTGTCGGGAGTTTCTTTGTGGAGTTCAACTAATCTTTTTTCCTCCAGCAATGCAATTTCCACTTCCGATTGCCCTGAGGAAATAATAAGATCTTTATTCACGATAATATTTTTTACCCAAAAAAAGGGTGAAATAAGGATTCCCGAAAATTAACCGGCCGCTTGAATTAATAACTCCCTAAATTCTGCAGGCAATTTTATTTCCCTGAAAAGAGGGTGAAATTTTTCGGAAACACAAACAGGCAAGCAAGTACAATATTTTACACACCCTTTCGGAGGGGGGTATGCAGCTGGTTGCTGTTTGTTCCGGCAAAATACCGGTTGAGCGTGGGATTCCCTACTTCTTTTTATGACGATTTTTCCGCAGGCGTTTTTTACGCTTATGCGTGGCCATTTTATGCCTTTTTCTTTTTTTGCCGCTTGGCATGGTTGATTTATTTTTTTAATTCGTTAATTAATAATTGAACCTCATCCTGCCGATTTCCGGTTTGGGTAAAAGTTTTATATTTTTCAAAAGCCTCTATGGCATTTGCCGTATCTTTTAAATTAGCATTTGCCTGACCCAGGTAAAAATAGGCCTCTGTTTCATTTTTATCCAGCTCCAAAACCTTTAAAAACCGGTTTCTGGCTTTTTCCCATTGCCCCGACTGAAGGGAAAAAATCCCGAGGTAATAATGAGCTTTTATGTTATTGGAATCTTTTTCGAGAATTTCCCTGAAAAGCATTATCCCTTTCATGGGATCCTTTCCTTCCTGAAGATAAGAAATAGCGAGATTAATTTTTTCTCCGGCATCACCGGATACATCCGCAACTTTTTCACTTAAGGGGGGCTTTTGGGGGGCAAAAAGTAAAAGAACAACCAATGCAACGGCTGCGAATATAGCAATTAGTTGAGCTTTTGACAAATGATGAATATTTTTATAAAAAAAAGAATGACGAATGCAAATAATTTTAAAATGCATTCGCCATTTAAAATTGAAAAATAAAACCTCAGGCTTTTACCTTTTTCTTAACCCGAACGGCAAAGGAATTAGCCGGGCGGAATGCCGGAATATTATGTGCCGGAATGATAAGGGTAGTGTTTTTGGAAATATTTCTGGCAGTTTTTTGAGCCCGTTTCTTTACAATGAAGCTACCGAAACCCCGCAGGTAAACATTTTTTCCACCTTCCATATTGGTTCTAATGGCATCCATAAACGCCTCAACAGTTGCAAGCACATTTACTTTTTCCATTCCGGTTTTGTCGGCAATTTGTGCAACAATATCTGCTTTTGTCATAAATTTTTTTTGATTTTTTGTTAAACATTAAATAGTTGAACGGCAAAATTATACGAATAACCATAACTATAATTTATTTAATACTTCATTTTGACGAATAGCAAAAACTGGCAGACGAATTTGAATTTTTATTATTTGAGTAATGTAAATTTGTCCATAATACCTGGCTTTGCAAAAGCCTCTACTAATTTACCAATTTTTACTGATTTGCCAATGAATGGGAAGATTAGTAAATCACTGAAGTTACGCAAAAACATTAATTTCCAAAATACAAATATCAAAATACAAATAATATTCAATATCAAAATTTCAATTATCAAACAGTCTGCTAACTTGATTTTTCGATTATTGTCGAAAAAATCTTCTTTAGCGGTTTTGAATTTTCTTTATTGGTCATTGGAATTTTTTTGCAATTTGATTATTGTTATTTGTTATTTGAAATAGAGATGTGCGTAACATCAATAAATCAGTAAAATTTGGTATTTGGTTGTTACAAAACCTTACTTGAAAAAAAATTTCATTTAATAAAATCTCCTATATGTTTCCAAACCGCCTCACAGTATTTGTTTAATATTGGCCATGAATTTTTCGGAAAAATTAATAGGATGGTTTGAAAAAAATAAGCGCGATTTGCCCTGGCGAAAAACAAAAAACCCTTATTTTATCTGGGTTTCGGAAATCATTCTTCAGCAAACAAGAGTTGAGCAGGGGCTTCCTTATTATAAAAGG
This sequence comes from Flavobacteriales bacterium, assembly GCA_023250995.1. Classification (GTDB taxonomy): domain Bacteria; phylum Bacteroidota; class Bacteroidia; order Flavobacteriales_H; family JAHEZO01; genus JAHEZO01. The sequence goes on from JAHEZO010000058.1 coordinate 10,917, forward strand.
TTTATCAAAAAATTCCCCACCATAAAGGATTTGGCAACAGCCCGTGAAGATGATGTGATGAAACAATGGCAGGGTTTGGGATATTATTCGCGTGCAAGGAACATGCATTGCACTGCAAAAGAAATCTGTAAAAGTTATAAGGGAAAATTTCCCGAAAAATTTGAAGAAATATTGTCACTTAAGGGAATTGGAAAATATACTGCATCAGCAATTTCTTCCTTTGCATTTAATTTACCATTCCCGGTGGTTGACGGTAATGTTCAACGTGTTTTTGCCAGGATATTTGGAATTTCGGATTCATCAGGTTTTGCTGTTGCAGAAAAAAAATTTTATTCTCTCGGCCATAAACTTCTGGATAAAACAAATCCCGGAACCTTTAACCAGGCCATTATGGAATTCGGGGCAATTCATTGTACCCCGTTACTGCCGAAATGCAACCACTGTGTTTTTTCGGGGGATTGTTTTGCTTTAAAAACAAACAGGGTTAAAGAGTTCCCTTCAAAAAAAATTAAAGTAAAACCCCGTACCAGATTTTTTTACTACCTGATTATTAAAGCGGGTGATTCCACATTTATAAAAAAAAGAAAAGGAAATGATATCTGGATAGACCTTTATGAATTCCCATTAATTGAATCGGCAAAAGCACTCTCAAAAAATGAAATTCTTCATTCGGCCCAATGGAAAAACTTTTTTGGAAATATATCTGTAAAAATTATTTCAATTTCAAAATATCAAAAACATATCCTGAGCCACCAGTTGATAAACGGACAATTCTGGGAGGTAGAAATGCCTTCGGGAACAAAAATAAAACAGGCCCTGAAAACTTTTCAGTTAGTAAAATTTACTAACCTTAATAAATTTCCCGTTTCGAGGATGATTGAAAAATATATGGTTGAGAATGGGGAAGGGTTTACAAAAAACAATCGGGGAAAATAATTCGAAGGTTTAATACAAATAGGACTGGTGGTGCAAATCAATTTAGGAAATACAATTAACCATAGAATCTTTCAATTTTTTTAACCATATAATTTTTGTTGAAAAAGTTTGAACTTTGGTGCATTGGCATGTCGTGGTTTGTTCAGAATGTTTCGCATTTGTTTTGATTGCTTCCAATGCTCACTTTTCCTTTCTTCTGCTTTTTTTACGAAGTTTCTGCTATTGCAAATTCATTTTTTTACCTCCATTAAGGTAATTATTTTCTTTAGATAAGCAATCTCCTTTTTCTGAATTTCCTCCCGGGAACCTCCTTGGCTTTTATTTGAATTGAAAGTCAAGCGGTTGCTAAAATATTGAAAAAAATCACTCCACCATAAAACGCAAAATCCTTATTTCCTCCTCAGAAGAGATTTTCACAAAGTAAATTCCGGGAGATAAATTTTTTAACTCATAGCTCAGCAAAAAGCCTCCATTTTTTTCTGCTTTTATTTTTTCTACTGAAAAGCGGATGCCAAGCAAATTCCATACACTTAAGTTTAATTCCGCATTTTCTTTACAAAAACCTTTTACCGAAAAACTACCCTTGGTAGGGTTTGGAAACAATTCTGCATTAAAAATTCCCGAAGTAATATTAATGGCATAAATTCCAATGAAGTTGAAAGCAGGAGAAACAGATGAACAGCCAAACCCATTGGTTACCTCCACGGTGTAATTTCCATCTCCATAAATTGAAGCATTTAAAGACTGATTTATTTCTCCGGCAAGCATATTCCCATTCAAAAACCACTGGTTCCCGCTAACCGAACTCGAATTTAGTGTTCCCCCGTTTTGGGTAATAGTTGGAACGGAAGGCACCGCATTTACCATGATAAAGTTGGGCATGATTTCAGAATCGGAACCAGTTCCGTTTGTAACGGTAAGTGTAACTGTGTAATTTCCGGAATTCAAATAATTATGAGCCGGATTTTGAAGATTTGAAGTAAACCCGTCACCAAAATCCCAGCTCCAGGAGGAAGGATTTCCGCTGGAAGTATCAACAAAATTTACAGTAATAGGTTCGCAGCCGGCAGTAGGGCTGGCCGAAAAACCCGCTACCGGAGGAAGCCCTGCCGGTTGAATGTTTACGGAATAATCTTCTGCTTCACCATACCCATAATTATTGCAAGGGCTCATATTAATACCATTGTAAGCACATCGTACACGCAGCCTGGTAATCCCTGAATTTGCAGAGGAGGGAACAGTGAAATTTATACTTTGGGTTTCATTGGGCAAAGTAGTGGAGAACTCTCCCAGTTTTTCGTTTCCGTCAAGAAAATCACCATCCATGTTGTAATCAATCCACGCAGCATATTCATCATTGCTGTAATTTCCTCCGGTGATAATTAAATTGAAAGTTGAAGATTTGATTATTGAAGTGGTGAGATTTGTAAAATCATTATAACCCGGACCACCCTGTGAACCTGTGCCTGTATTTACAATGCTTCCCAATACAACTCCATCAATAAAATCCCCCAGGTTTGTTCCTGAGGTGAAAGTGGGGGTGCAATAGGCCGAAGGCATCGAAAAGCTAAATGGCTGGGAGGTGGTACTGCAACTGTTCCCATTGGTAATTGTTACCGAATAATTTCCAGATTGCGAAGGGGTATAATTTTGAGAAGTGGCCCCGTTGATAATGCCTCCGTTAAAATACCATTGATTTCCGGTGGAGGAGCTGGAGATTAAATCATTTCCGCTCTGACTAATGGTTGGAACGGCAGGAAGTGAGTTCACTATAACTGATGTTCCTGTTTGAGCGGTGCAGGAATTTAAAGTTATAATGAGGGAATAGGTGCCCGCTCCTAAAGAATCAATATTATTTATTTGCGGATTTTGTTGTGAAGATGTAAATCCATTGGGGCCATTCCAGGTATAGGTTGCTCCACCTATTGTTGTTGCTGAAAGATTCAGGAAACTGTTTTCGCAAACCGGACTATTTGAATTTGCGCTGGCCGAAGAAATTGAATTAACAGAAACCGAAGTTGCAACAGAGGAACTTTGGCAACCGTTTGCAATTACAATCACAGAATAACTTCCCGAATTATTTACATCAACATTTGAAATAGAAGGATTTTGCAGGTTGGAAGAAAATCCATTCGGCCCTGTCCAGCTATAAGTAGCATTTGAAATTGTTGAGGCTGTTAAATTCAAGGTTTCGCCAACGCATAATGGAGCGTTAGATGAAATTGTTGGTGCGGCCGGAGAATTATTTACCACAACATTAATGTTGTTCTGCACAATGCAACTTCCCACTGTGGCTGTAAGAAAATAATTTCCTGCAGCATTTCCTCCTACATTAATTATGGATGGATTCTGAAGAGAAGAAGTAAACCCGTTTGGCCCTGTCCAGCTAAAATATGCATTCGTTACTGCTGAGCTAAAAAGGTTTAAATCACTGCCCGTGCAAACCGGACTGTTGCTGCTAAGTGTTGGGATAGCCGGGGCCAGACTTACTAAAACCTGAACCGAATTTTGATTGCTGCAATTGGAATTTGTGGCCAAAACGGTGTAAGTTCCGCTATCTGCAACAGAAATAGCAATAAGAGAAGGATTTTGATTGGATGAAGTAAACCCGTTGGGGCCCGTCCAAATGTAAGCGGTGGCATTGGTTGAGCTTGCCGTTAGAAATAAATTATCTCCTTCACATAAAGGACTATTTGAGCCTATTGCCGGAATTGAAGGCATATTTTTTACAGTGATTATTGTGGATGCGGTAGAACTTGAACATCCGTTTTCAGTTACAAAAACAGAATATGTACCCGATGCAGATAATCCCACTGAAACTATCGAAGGGTTTTGAATGTTGGAAGAAAACCCGTTTGGCCCACTCCAAAAATAGGTTGCACCATTAATGGTTGATGAATTGAGATTTAATTGGGTTCCCTCGCACAATGGGGAATTGGTAGAAATAACGGGTGTTGCCGGAATGGGATTTACAACTACAAAAGCTGATGCGGGATTACTTGTACAAACTCCAATGGTTGCAACAACGGAATAGGTCCCCTCGGATGCTTCAGAAGCATTAAGTATAACGGGATTCTGTTGTGAAGAGGTAAATCCGTTTGGCCCGGTCCAGCTGTACAAGGCTCCGTTAATTGTACTGGCAGAAAGATTAACATTTTCCCCCTCACAAACCGGACTAATTGAAAAAGCCGAAGGAGTTGCCGTATTAACCACAATAACAATAGTTCCCGGTTGGCTGAAACATCCGCTATCAATTGCAGTAACCGAATATGTTCCCGCATTTGTGAACGAAACATTATTTACCGAAGGATTTTGATTAGTGGAATTAAAGCCTGCCGGTCCGGTCCATTCATAAGTTGAGCCCACAATGGCTGAGGCAAATAAATTAATGTTGCCCCCATTGCAAACGGTATCGGTGCCTGTAACTACCGGAACATTTGGAAGGGAAATTACATTTACAAACAGACTATCTTTTACAGAGCAACTTCCTACTGTAGCCGAAACTACATAATATCCCTCCGAAATTAAGCCGGAATTGGCAACTGTGGGGTTTTGAATCAACGAAGAAAACCCGTTTGGCCCGGTCCAGCCGTAAGAAGCATTGGAAATTGAGGAACAGGTGAAATTTATATCCGAACCCTCGCAAACAGGACTATTGCTGCTAAGTGAAGGAGCGGCTGGATTTGTATTTACCACCAAGTTTATTTGATTGGAATCGGAGCAACTTCCGGCTGTTGCAGTAACAGAAAAAATTCCATTTTCCAAATTAGTTGCTGAAATTATACTTGGGTTTTGATCGCTTGAAGAAAACCCATTCGGGCCTGACCAACTGAATGAAGTGGCTCCGGTTGAGGAAGCTCCCAAATTTATTGTATCCCCTTCGCACACCGGACCATTTGAAGAAACCGATGGAGTAGCGGGAGTTTGATTCACAACCACAATTGTTGCGGCCTGAGAAGAGCACGTTGCAACAGTTGCTATAACAGTATAGGTTCCCGAATAGTTAATGCTTGCATTTGAAATCACTGGATTTTGCAGTGTTGATGTAAATCCGTTTGGGCCGGTCCAGCTGTAGGTGGCTCCGGTAATGGTATCACAAGAAAGATTTATGGTAGAGCCGCTGCAAACGGGTCCATCGTTTAAAACCACCGGGGTGGAAACTGAATCCACCACCGATAAATTTGAAATAGTTTGGCTTGTTGAACATGAGCCCACCGAAGCCACCACCGAATATGTTCCAGCATTAGCATCGGAGGCACTTAAAATTTGAACGGTTTGCTGAGAGGAAGAAAACCCACCAGGACCTGTCCAGCTATAATTTGCTCCTACAATATTGTTTACTGATAATTCAATCGTGTCTCCTTCGCAAACGGGTGAATTTGTGGTAACAATAGGAGGTGCTGTTTGATCGGGGCAGGATAATGCGGCCGACCATCCGGTAGAGGAGGAAGCTGCGTTGTTGGGGGAAAATTGAAAAGTCAGACTGTTACCTGAAGCCTGAACCAGGCCGGGTGAGGTTCCGGCTGAATAGGTTCCGATTAAGGTTGAAGAGGTATTTGGGCCATCATAAATTTTTAAATTGTCGGAAGAATTGTAAGTGGCGAACGAATTAAAATTTGCTCTCAGTGCACAGCCGCCTGTGGATATATATGTTTGGGTATGGCCTGCTGCATCATTGTAATTTCCTACAGCTCCGCCATCATCGTAAAATGTGGCATTGCAGGTATACCGCACTCCCGAGCTCATATTGTAAGATGGCGTGGAAGGCACAACATTAGTACAGGCAAAACTGGCCTGCCATCCCTGAGAGTTTAAAGTACCATCAGAAATAAATTTAAACGTAACACAGGTTCCGGTGGAAGTAATTGTTTCAGCAAAAGAACCTGAAACCAAAATGGCCAGTTTTTGCGAAGATGAATTGGGCCCGTCATAAATAATTAAGGAATCATTTCCTGTTAAACCAAAAGCAATATTATTAAAAGTGAACTGAATGAATTCCCCGTTATCGGAGCAAAAAGTTTGTTCCCTGTTTTCGTTGTTGGGATAATTTGCATTGGCCCCTGCATTATCATAAAACACTCCCGAGCATGCATTCACCGTACCGGTGTTCATGTTAAAAACTGTAAGGGGAGGAGTGGTGCAGGTTATTCCTGCAGCCCAACCCGCAGCCGAACTCGCTGCATTGTTGGTTGTAAAGTTAAAGGTAAGAGAGGTGCCAGTGGAAGTCACAATTCCAGGGGAGGTTCCACCGGAGTAAGTTCCAATGAGAGGGT
>JAHEZO010000209.1 GCA_023250995.1 Flavobacteriales bacterium
ATGAATCTGTTTACAATTATATTATTTCACTTGCAGGCAATCCGAAAGACAAAGAAAAAGTCTCAATGATAATGGATGTTCTTTTTGAGGGGGAAAACATTTCGGTCCCGGACCCATATTTAGGAGGGGACAGTGGTTTTGAAGAGGTTTATCAGTTGCTTTTTGGTGCCTGTTCTGAAATTTGTAAGGATATTTCAAATTAATAAAATGAACGGAACATTATTCCTCATACCAAACAATCTTGGAGATGGAAACGGGGATTTTTGCCAAACCCCGGGCATCAAAGAAATTATCAACCGGATTGATGATTATGTTGTTGAAAGTGAAAAGGGGGCAAGAAGGTTTTTATTAAAGGCCGGAATTAAAAAAAAGATTGATGAATTAAATTTTTCGCTGCTTAATGAACACACTCCTGAAAATAACCTGCACGAATTATTAAATCCGGTTTATCTTGGTAAAAATCTCGGAATAATTTCAGATGCCGGTCTTCCGGCAGTGGCCGATCCGGGAGCAGATTTGGTTTTTATTGCCCACTCTAAGGGGATTCGTGTGGTTCCTCTGGTGGGTGCATCTTCCCTTATGCTGGCTTTAATGGCCAGCGGACTTAATGGCCAGAGGTTTTGTTTCCTCGGTTATTTGCCTGCCGAAAAATCCGGAAGGGTTGCTAAAGTCCGAGAAATTGAAAAAATTTCAGCCGAGAGAGGAGAGACCCAGATTTTTATTGAAGCGCCATACCGGAATCAGAAATTACTCGAGGATCTCCTTGAAAATTGCAAGGCCGAAACAAAACTTTGTATCGCATGTGATATTTTAATGCCAGCTGAATTTATAGTAACAAAAAAAATAAAAGATTGGAAAAAACAGGTACCTCAGATAAATAAAAGGCCTTCTGTTTTTTTAATTTATGTTTCCTAATTAGGATTCAGAAATTTGAAAATTACGAATAATTTAAATTTCAGTACCTGACCATTCGACCAATGACTTTTGACAAAAAATGTAATTTATGTTTTTTCCCCTTGGTCTTGGAATCTTGGTTTTTGGGATTTGGGACTTAATGGCAAACCAGATCATTGAAAAAAAATCTAAAATTCATACAACAATATATGTTTAATTGGTTTTATTAACTATGTACTCATCCGAAACAAAAATACGTGTTCGATATGCTGAAACGGACCAAATGCAATTTGTTTATTATGGCAATTATGCCATCTATTTTGAAGTAGGGCGAACGGAGGCATTACGCAAACTCGGGATTACTTACAAAAGCATGGAGGCAAATGGAATAATGCTTCCGGTAGTTGATTATTCTGCAAAATTTATTAAGCCCGTTTATTATGATGAAGAGCTAACCATAATTACTCAAATTAAAGAGATGCCCGGAATACGAATAAAGTTTTTTTATGATGCCTTAAATGAAAAAAAAGAATTGGTTTGCAAGGCAGAAACAACATTGGTATTTGTGAACATGGAAAATAACAGGCCATGCCGTCCGACTAAAGAATTTATTGAGGTAATGAGAAAGTTTTTTTAATTTTTAAAACGAACCAATTTAAAATTTTTCTCAAATTCTCCTGAACTTATTTTTATAAAATAAATTCCTTCAGAAAATTCTTTTCCGCTTAAGGAAAATTCCAATGTATCCGATAATTTTTTGGTGAATAATAATTTCCCATTAATATCAAAAACTTTTAAAAACGAAATAATAGGTTTATTAAATTGAAAAACGGCATTGCCCGTGCCCAGTGCAAAGTTTTCGGAATTTAACAACCTTACAAATTCTACCTCGGCAATTTTCTCCCCCAACCCAACCTCGCAATTATTAATTAAGCCCCGGTTATAAAACCTATTGCAAAGCTGGTAGTAAAAAAGTCCGTTGTTTAAAACCGAATCTGCCTGAATAACAAGTTGTGCAGCATCACTCATCTTCATACCAGCTGAATAACCGGATAGTGCTTCGAGCTGAAGGGCATCGGCATTTTCCCTCCCTATATCTGTCCAAATTTCCATCATGGTGGAAGCCCAAATGTCTGCATCCTCATATAAATCATTTTTTAAATCTTCGGGATAATGATCAGAAGTAACCGCCATTCTTCCATTCCAGAATTCGTTGTGCCCATCCCATGAAAAAACATTTTCCCATTTAAACGGGTTAATGCTTCTGGAATAAGAGGAAGCAAAATAATCTCCAAGAGCCTCATCCAGGGCACTCCTTTCGGTACCGGTATTGGAGTTTGGGGAAGCATTATTTGAAACGGCATGGCAATATTCATGAATTATTACATCAGCATCTTCAGCATCATCCACACCACCTTCACCAAAGTTTAAATGAGGAACCGGGAAAGCAATAAAATCAGAATTGTCCTGCCCGCTCAGGGCATGGGTGTCTGCGTTTATCGAAAAATTTACCATTGTCCCAAACCCAATGGTTTGAAGATAGTAATGAAAATTATTCAAATGATAAAACACATTGAAATCTTCAAAGCCGAATTGCGACCTGGTAAAAGAAAACGATGGTACAGAGCTTGTAACAGGAGCTACCGTTGGAAGCGAATGTTCAGTAATTTTTACAAATGTGTTTTCCAAACGAAACAGGGAAGCAGAGGTATCGAATTTCGCAGTTGTTGAAACAAATTTCCTTTCGGCATTTATTTGGGCAATATCACTGTTGTTTCCATCCTGGTAAGGTGCACCATATAATACATTAGAAGTTGTTAATGGGTCAGGCAGAAAAACAAAACCGCTAACAATGCTGTCGGGAATTGGCAATGGATGATAATACAATGCGAGGTCATTCCGGTATATTTCTTTGCTCTCATTATCCAAAATCATTTCGTAATAATCATCATTTTTTGAAATTTCAAGTCTCAATGCTGCAATCAGTTTTTTCTCCAAAGGAAAAAAAACCGATTCCGCAAATAAAGTGTCGGCAAGATTTTTAAGGTCAATTTTTTCGAAAAAATCGGAGGCAAAAGTAAAGTTTCCTTTAGTTTCATTAACGGTAAATGTGAAGTCAAAAACAGATTTGATATTTCCGGACTTATCCATATTAACTTTTATCCCGCCCCTGAAAATTTTGTGGTTATCATACAACTGGTCAAAAGAAAAATGAAATCCCCCGGGGCTTTCTGTTTGAGAGGAGAGCAGGAGGGAAACATTCGGGGTTTTTAGGTTTGTTACCGATGAAAGCAGATATTCAATAATTTTTTCCCTGGGGTTTTTCTTTCCAATGAAAATTGTCTTAAAAGATGATTTGCAAAAATTATTATCCATGGAAAAGGCCGGAGAATTAAACGCATGCACTTTTTGAGCCTGCGAATTTTTTGAAATAAAAATCAGACATCCCACAAAATATAGTACGACCAACTTTTTCATTTTTCCGGATTCTTTTTCAAATTTAATCAATTATTTTTTACCGCTGAACTCTTCCCTCAATCCGCTTACAATATCAAACACTCCCGGGCAAACTGAGGTGTTTTTTAGTGTGATATCCAGCAATTGAATGAATTTTTTTCGATCAGTGTGTGGATAGTTTTTGCATGCAGCAGGCCTCACATCATAAATGTTGCAATAATTATCCGACCCCAAAAAAGGGCAGGGCATAGATTTAAAAACATAATCATTATCCTCATCAATCCGAAGAAATTTTTCGGTAAAATCAGATGGACTTAACCTCAGGTGTTTTGAAATTCTTTCAATATCTTTATCGGTAACACGGGGTCCTAATTTTTTACAGCAGTTGGCACAATTCAGACAATTTATTTTCTCAAAAACTTCCTCGTGCAATTGATGCACTTTCCCATCCAGGTTTTGGGGAGGTCTTTTCTTAAGGCGCGCAAAAAATTCTTTGTTTTTCTTTTTTTCTTTTTCGGCTAAAACCGGAAGTTTATAAAGAAAATCCTGCATTAGAAAAAAAATTAAAATATTAAAAAATATTCCCACCCCACATAAAATTTCTGAAATTTGTGGGGGGGACAAAACGGCTTACTAGAATATTTTTGCTAATCTCTATTGACTTTGCCCTTAGTTGCAGAATCTGCTTATCCTGTACTATTGCAGTTTCTTTTGCTTCAATGGCCATATTTTCCTTAAAAATAAAATCGATTTCCTGCCCTGTCTTTTTCCTGTAATACCGTACATCTCCTATTGGTTTAAGCTGGGCGGCAATCGAATTTTCAAATAATTGTCCGCTCGATAGCTGACCCCCTGCCAATTCGTTTATAATTCCGGTATCCGAAAAATAGATTTTTGGCTGCTGAGATACCTCCTTATCAATGTTCTTTGTGAAAGGTTTCACAAGGTAAATAAGATAAGTGGATTCAAGCAATTGCAAATAATCCGAAAGCTTTTGCCGGTTAATTCCGGCTATGCTACCCAATTTTGTATAATCAACTTTGCTTCCCACCCTTGCGGCAAGTAGTTTTATCAGCTTGTATAGTTCATCACTAAGGGAATAATCCGACAACAACTTCACGTCCATTTCAACATATGAATTAATAATATCTTTCAGCATGGCCTTTTTGTCCTTCAATTGTTTTTGTAATACAACCTCGGGAAAACCACCAAAACAAATGAACTCCTCATATAAATCTCTGCACCTGTTATACCATGCATCATTAAAAGATTTAAACGAAAATTTTTCAACCCCATTCAAATTGGTTTTTTTAAACTGTAGGAATTCTTTAAAGTTAAGAGGGAACATTTCAAAAATCCTTTTCCTCCCTGCCAGACTTTCCGAAAACCGATTTTTCATATAATATGAACTCGACCCGGTAACCAGAAATTTCACCCGGTAAGTGTCGTAAACATATTTAATAAAACTGGGCAGGTTCTCAACTAATTGAATTTCATCTAAGGCAATAACACATGGCTTGGAAAAATTCAAACCCGTCAATTGAAGTTCATCAATAATGCTTTTGTAATTCTTCCGGTTAAACAACTCCCGTATTTCAAGTTGCTCACAATCGAAGTATGCTTTGTTCGAATGTTTTACCTGCTCAAGAAGGTATTGGATGGCCGTACTTTTCCCAACCCTCCGCATCCCTGTAACCACGGTAACCTGCGTATTCTTTAAGTGTTGAGATAAATTCCGGTATGAATCCCTGATAATCATAAAATATATTTGAATGCAAATATATCAAAAAGTATTACTATTTGATTAAAAAAAAATCTTTTAGTAAAGTTAAAATCCTAAAAACAAGTAAAATAGAATTTATTTTCTTCAGAATTACAAAAAACACATCCCGTCACCTCTGTAGGTTTTCACCTCACTCAATATTTTTCCATTTGATAACAGAAGGAGGGAATTAAATCTTTCGCAAAGTTCTCCGGCCTTGCTGTGACGCATAAATACAGGATCACCTATGCGTAGGTTTGAAGAAAAAGATGCATCGGATATTAATGGAGTTTGCACTTCACCGGCACCCTCATTTTGGTTAAGTTTTAAACCCGGGGGAAGATAGGGGAGGGGCTCTTTGTCATTTCCCACACTTCCTGATGCTATGTATCCTCCACCATGGCAAGTGTAAATATTTTCTTTTGGTTTGCGCACCACCTCAATGGCAAAGCCGGCAGCAGGCAAATGTTTAAAATTAGAATAGTTATCGAATAAGGCGGACGAATAAAATCCGGAGCCCGCTGTGGTTTCGGTAACACATTTTTCCTGACGGGTTGATTCAAGGCTCCCTGTTCCACCCCCATTAACAAACCTAAGCTTAATTCCTTTTTCTTCTATGCCCCGAACTACTTCTTCCCTACGGATCGCAATTTCTTTTATCGATTTTTTTTTAAGAAATTTTACCATTTTGTTTTTTATTTTTTGTGCGGGGTAATTATCACCCACCCCGGCTATTTGGGCTTCGTATCCCATTAATCCTTCAAGTCGCACATTTTTGAATTTTAAAATTTCTTCCACTAAACTCAATACCTTATCTTTTTTATTTAGTGGCGAACGGTTTACCCCAAAATGCAAAAGGGGAAAGGAAGTTGACATGTCCAGATCAATACATAAAGGAACAATTACTTTGTATTTTATCCCTGCCTCATTTGCTTTTTTAACATGCTCTGCACAATCAACCATCAAAGTAATCTTTTTACCAATACTGATTTCACCGCAAACCTGTTCAATGTATTTTTCCTGCATGCATGGATAGCCCATTAAAATATCATCAAACCCATTTTGAGACAGGTATACAGCTTCAGGAAGGGAGTAGCACATGATGCCCTGAAAGGGAAAAGGCAGTTGAAAAATTTTATTTAATATGGAAATACAACGAATTGATTTTGATGCAATCCGTACTTTTTTTTCTCCGGTTCTCAATGCAATATTTTTTGCATTTTCCTCCAGCAAATCCAAATCAACAAATGCAAAAGGCATCGGTTGCTTCCCTAAAATTTCTTTGTAATATTCGTAGTTTCTTTCGGAGTGGCCCATTAATTAACGAATTCAGTATAGGTCCGTTTTTTTAAATCTTCCTCTGTAAATTCAACCGGCTGGGCTTGGCTTACAAGTTGTCTTTCTTCGGGTTTTTTTAACATTTGAAGAGACAATTCCTTAAATTTTTCCTGGTATGCTGCCAGA
>JAHEZO010000210.1 GCA_023250995.1 Flavobacteriales bacterium
AGAAAATTTATTTCCTATCAGAAAACCTTAAAAATAATTCTGCCTTGTCCTTTGATTATCTTTTTTGCTTAACAGGAGTTGACTGGCTTTCCTTTTTTTCCGTGGTTTATCATTTAACATCCACCTCTCTTGGGCATTCATTGGTGATTAAGGCAAAAATCCAAAATTATGAAAACCCTGCCATTGATACCGTTTGTAATTTCTGGCGGACCGCTGAATTTCATGAAAGAGAAATTTATGATTTGTTTGGAATACAATTTAATAACCATCCGAATTTAAGACGCATTTTACTGGAGGATGATTGGGCCGGATTTCCTCTGAGGAAAAATTATGTTGATGATGTGAATATTGTTGACCTTGAATAAAATGATAGCAGAGGTAGAAAATAGCATTGATACAAAAGAATATTTTATTAACATGGGGCCGCAGCATCCCTCTACTCATGGAGTGTTGCGATTGGTGCTAACTCTGGACGGAGAGATAATTAAAAAAATTGAACCCCACATAGGTTATGTTCACCGCTCCATTGAAAAAATGTGCGAAAAAGATTCTTATCAGCAAATTGTTCACCTTACCGACAGAATGGATTATCTTTCATGTCATATCAACAATGAAGCTGTTTGTCTTGCCGTTGAATCTGGATTGGGTATTGAAGTTCCGGAGAGAGTAAAGGTTATTCGCACCATACTTGACGAGCTGACCAGGATTTCTTCCCATTTGCTTTGGTGGGGTGTAATGGGAATGGATCTGGGTGCCCTCACTACTTTTTTTTATGGTTTCAGAGATAGGGAAATTATCACAGATATTTTTGAAGAAACCTGCGGAGCAAGGCTTACCATGAATTATAATATCCCGGGAGGACTAATGAATGATGTCCCTCCTCAATTCAGCAAGAGGATTAAGGATTTGATTATTCATCTGAAAAAAAAATTGCCCGAGTATGATACCCTACTCACTGAAAATGTAATTTTCATGGAAAGGACCAAAGGGATCGGAATCCTCTCCAGGGAGGATGCAATTTCTTATGGTGTAACCGGTCCGGCCGGAAGAGCCTCCGGATTTGCCTGTGATATCAGAAAAGTAAATCCTTACAGTGCTTACAGGCAGGTTTCATTCAAGGAAATCCTGTTTCATGAGGGTGATACATTCTCCCGTTACAAGGCGAGAATTCTAGAAATGTGGGAATCAATTTCGATACTGGAGCAATTGGTTGATAATATACCTGAAGGAGATTTTTTCACAAAAACCAAAGCCGTTATCAAGTTACCTGTTGGAGAATATTTCCAAAGAGTAGAAACAGCAAGAGGTGAACTTGGAGTATATATTATCAGTGATGGAAAAAAGAATCCTTACCGGGTAAAATTCCGTTCACCCGGATTTTCTAATTTATTTGTTTTAAATCAAATTGCAAAGGGATGTAAAATTGCCGATCTCGTAGCTATAATGTCAACTCTTGATCTTGTAATACCCGACATTGACAGATAATTGAAAATTTGTATGGAAACCTTACAACTTTTTAAAATCCTCCCTGAAAAAATTTATTTCCAAAATATTCCTTATTTACCGGGATTCCGGAAAATGGTAGGATGGAATCTTGATTTTTCTACTTTGACAAGGAATATTCATGATTCGCTGTTTAGTTTTTTTTCGCCCGGGTTGGCTTCTGCTGCTGAAATGGTAATTATCGGATTGTGTTTCCTTACTTTTTTTGCTTTGCTTGGATTAATTCTTGTTTACGCAGAAAGAAAAGTTTGTGCTTTTTTTCAGTTGCGGCTTGGGCCCATGCGTGTGGGTTTTTGGGGAACGGCTCAAACTTTTGCCGATTTTATTAAGCTATTATTAAAAGAACCTCTTACCACTAAAAATGCAGATAAGTTTCTTTTTAATCTTGCGCCTTTTATTGTAATTGTTGCTTCTTTTATGGCCGTGGCGGCTATTCCCTTTGCAAAAGGGTTACATGCGGTTGATTTGGATATCGGGATTTTCTTTATTACGGCAGTTTCCTCCATTGGAGTGGTAAGCATCCTTTTAGCCGGTTGGTCGAGTAATAACAAATATTCTTTGATTGGTGCTATTCGCAGCGGGGCACAAATTCTCAGCTATGAAATTTCTGCAGGGCTTGCATTGCTTACCATAATAATTCTCACGGGAAGTTTACAACTTTCTGAAATAATAGAAAGTCAGCGAACCGGCTGGTGGATTTTTAAAGGTCATATTCCGGCCATTATTGCATTCGTAATTTATATGATTGCCGGAACGGCTGAAACAAACCGCGGTCCTTTTGACATTGCAGAAGCTGAATCGGAATTAACCGCAGGATTTCATACTGAATATTCAGGAATAAAATTTGCGTTTTTCTTTTTAGCCGAATTTGTAAACATGTTCATTGTATCGGCCATTGCTGCTACAGTTTTTTTCGGAGGATGGATGCCTTTTCACATCGGGAATTTCACTTTTTTTAATCACCTCATGGATTTTATTCCTTCAGTGGTTTGGTTTTTCGGTAAAGTTTCGTTGATAGTTTTTTTAATGATGTGGTTCAGGTGGACATTTCCAAGATTAAGGATTGACCAGCTTCTTACCTTGGAATGGAAGTACCTAATGCCCATAAGCCTTGTGAATTTTTTATTCATGGCATTTATTTCCTTGGAAGGATGGTATTTTTAAAAAAAAAATAATTTCCGTTTTTGTTTTTGATACAAGTTTTGATTTGATAAATGAACGAAGTTTCAGAATATATAAAGGATGTGGCAAAAGGGGTTAAAACCCTTCTCGGTGGTTTGTCGGTAACGGGGTATTATTTTTTTCATCCTAAGGAAATAATCACTCAGCAGTACCCCGAAAATCGTGGTACTTTGAAAATGTTCGATCGGTTCAGAGGAGAAGTGATTATGCCGCACAACGAAAAAAATGAACACCGTTGCAATGGGTGTTCTTCTTGTGAACTTGCATGTCCGAATGGTTCAATCCGGATTGTAAGTAAGCATCTCCTACTTGAGAACGGCAAAAAGAAAAAAATCATTGATCAGCATATTTACAATCTGTCATTATGCACCCTGTGCAATGCTTGTGTAAAGGCCTGCCCAACGGATGCGTTAAAAATGTCGCAGGAGTTTGAACATGCCACTTTCGGGCGGGTAGAATTAATCAAGGTTTTAAATAAAACAGGTTCGGTCGTTATGGAAGGCCTGGAGGAATAATTTTTAAACTTTTTATGAATCAGGTTGTTTTTTATTTTTTGAGTGCTGTTATTCTGGTTTTCTCTCTGCTCACGGTAACAAGTTCAAGAATATTGCGGGCTGCGGTTTACCTTTTATTTGTTTTAATTGCCACTGCCGGGATTTATTTTTTACTTGGATATAATTTTTTAGCAGGAGTACAGCTTACACTTTATGCCGGTGGAATCATTGTGCTGATAATTTTTGCCATCATGCTAACCGGAAGTGCCGGTGAAAAACTGGAGAGGCCATCACTCAATAAATTTTTATTGGCCATTTTAATTTCTCTTATTGGAACGGTTACGAGTTTAATATTATTTTTTGCGTATCATTCTTTTCCTGTTATAGGAAATGAAATCCCGGCCACGGTAAAAATGGTTGGAGCAAGTTTAATTAATCCGGGAGATAACGGATATGTTTTGCCATTTGAATTAATCAGCGTTTTGTTGCTGGCTGCCATAGTCGGAGCCATTGTAATTGCGAAAAAAGCCACCAGATAAATTTTTATAAGTGATGATTCATATTCCCATAACGCATCTTATTTCAATAAGCACCCTGATGTTTTTTATAGGGATTTATGGATTTATAACCCGAAAAAACCTTTTTACAATTTTAATGTCAACCGAACTGGTTCTTAATGCAGGGGCATTAAATTTTGTGGCCTTCAATAAATATTTCTACCCCGATAATTTGCAGGGGCATTTTTTTGCTCTGTTTATTATAAGTGTTGCAGCTGCTGAAGCGGCTTTGGCCATTGCCATCATCATTGCCATTTACCGGAATTTTAAAAACATTGATGCTGAAAAAATAAATGAAATGAAATATTAAAAGAGTTTAGAATATGCAGTTTGATTTTTCATATACCATTTGGATTGTTCTCATCCCTTTTTTAGCTTTCCTCTTCACCGGAATTTTTGGTGGTAAGTTAAAACCTTTTATTTCCGGGCTCATTGGAACCGCTGGGCTTTTTATTTCATTTTCTCTTTCGGTAATTACGGCATACCGGTATTTTTTTGAGATTGAAAAAACCAGCGGAGCTTTCCAGAAAATAATAGCACATAATACCGTTTGGTTAAAGTTTTCAGAAAATCTTCATGTTGATTTGGGCGTACTTCTGGACCCGATTTCAATAATGATGCTGATTGTTATTACCTTAATTTCTTTGATGGTTCATATTTACAGTTTGGGATATATGAAAGGGGATGCCGGATTTAGCCGGTTCTTTACTTTTCTCTCCCTTTTCAGTTTTTCGATGCTTGGACTTGTGGTGGCAACCAACATTTTTCAGATGTACATTTTTTGGGAGCTGGTGGGTGTTTCTTCTTATCTACTCATAGGGTATTATTACGAAAAACCTTCGGCAGTTTCTGCTGCTAAAAAAGCTTTTATTGTTACTCGTTTTGCCGACCTGGGTTTTCTTATCGGCATTTTGTTGCTTTCTTATACTACCGGCACCTTTGACTTTTTAACTTTAACCGATACCGGAGGAACGGCTATTTTACAAGGAAGCGGGGTGCCGTTCCTTGGTATGTCAACCATGACATGGGCTCTGTTGTTAATTTTTATGGGTGGTGCCGGAAAATCAGCCATGTTTCCTCTTCATGTTTGGTTGCCCGATGCAATGGAAGGACCCACCCCTGTTTCAGCATTAATTCATGCTGCCACTATGGTGGTTGCAGGAGTTTATCTTGTTGCAAGGCTGTTTCCATTGTTTGTTTTTTCGGCCCCCAACGCCCTTGAGATTGTTGGGTATGTGGGAGGAATTTCATCTCTTTTTGCTGCTATTATCGCCTGCACTCAAATTGATATAAAAAGAATTTTGGCCTATTCTACCATGTCGCAGATTGGTTATATGATGCTTGCCCTTGGAGTATCGGGTTATGGTGGCGAAAACGGTTTGGGTTTCATGGCTTCCATGTTTCATCTTTTTACTCATGCCATGTTTAAAGCATTATTGTTCCTTGGGGCGGGTTCCATAATTCATGCAGTACACAGCAATAATTTCAGTGATATGGGAAATTTAAGGAAATTTCTTCCGGTTACTCATATTACTTTTTTAATAGCTTGTTTTGCTATTTCAGGAATTCCTCCCTTTGCCGGTTTTTTCAGCAAAGATGAAATTCTTGTTGCCGCCTTTGAACACAATAAAATTTTATTTTTTATTGAGTTTGCCGTGGCGGGACTTACCGCCTTTTATATGTTCAGGTTATATTTCAATGTTTTCTGGGGAAAGGAAACTCATTACCATAGTACACCTCATGAATCTCCTTTTACCATGACGATTCCATTAATCTTTCTGTCCATTGCTTCGATTGGTGTTGGTTTTATTCCGTTCAATGAATTAGTTACTTCGGATGCAAAACCTTTTGAGATCCTTACACATTGGGATATTGCAGTCCCCTCGGTTGCAATGGCAATTGTTGGAATTTCAACTGCAATGCTATTTTACAAAAAAGAAAATTCAATTTCAACTGTTGTTGTTTCTTTTCTTGGAAAATTTTACCGGGTGGCCCTGAATAAATTTTATTTTGATGAACTATACTTGCTTATTACTAAAAAAATTGTCTTTCGTTTTATTTCTGAACCCATTGCAGTTTTCGATAAAAAAGTGATTGATGGGGCGATGAACGGAATTGCAGCCATTACGAATTTTTCTTCTGAAAAAATAAAAGGAATGCAATCCGGGCAATTGCAGCATTATGCTTTTGCCTTTGTTTCAGGGGCTGTTGTAATTGCTTTGATACTACTTTACTTAATTGAAAAATGATTATGAAAAACGAAAAAATTCAACAATTGCTCACGGAAGCCAACAATGAATTTCGTGTTGCAATGAATGAACTTTGTAGGCCGGCAGAGGATATGGTTCAAATGGCGGTTTGCCTGAGTGCAAAAAACATTCTTGAAAATTACCTGAAAGCTTTTCTTTTGTTTAAAGATGTTGATTTTCACCCGGGAGCCAGTGTCTTGCAATTATTAAAAAAATGCAAGATCATTGATAATGATTTCAGGAATATTAATCTCTCACCTGTAATCTGCCGGGCAGAATCAGGTGAAGTTAAAGAAATGTACTGCCTATCAAATGGGAGGATAAATAAATGCATTGAGGCCGCCCGGGAGGTTCGGGAGGTGGTTATGAGTAAGATTATGGATGTGAAGGGGATGGGGTAGGAGAGATGGAAAATGGAAAATGGAAAATGGAAAATGGAATAGTGAAAAAGGAAAAGGGAATAGGGTATAGGGTATAGGGTATAGGGTATAGGGTATAGGGTATAGGGTATAGGGTATAGGGTATAGGGTATAGGGTATAGGGTATAGGGTATAGGGTATAGGGTATAGGGTA
>JAHEZO010000059.1 GCA_023250995.1 Flavobacteriales bacterium
TCCATGCCATCCTTGGCTTCTTTTTCGTCACCCACCTGGCTTAATGATTGTTTAATTTTTTTATCCAATTCAGAAAGGATAAGATCCGGTTCCCTGATATTCATCTGGTAGGTCACCTGGTACAAAAATTCATTTCCAATCATACACATAAGAGCGCCCGGAACCCCATGGCCGGTGCAGTCGGCAGCAGCCAGAAAGAGAATGTTTTCCCTGATTGTAAACCAGTAGAAATCACCGCTTACAATATCTTTTGGAAGATCCAGTATAAAGGATTCCGGTTTGATATTATAAAGTTTTTCTTTTTTGGGAAGCACTGCTTCCTGAATTTGCTTTGCGTACAAAATGCTTTCGGTAATGTCATTGTTTTTCTGATTTATTTCGTGTTCAAATTTTTTCCGCTCCGTAATATCAGAATAAATAATTACAATTTTTTTAAGCTCGCCATACTCAAACACCGGGGTTACCGTTCCGGTTACCCATTGTTCTATCCCCGCTTTGGTTAAGTGCATGGAATCATATTGGGTAGATTGTTTGGTTTCCTTAACTTTTTGAAGTACATTATTAATTTCCTGATATGAACTTATCTGGTACAGCATTTCACCGAATTTAATTTTTATTTCATCAAAAGAATAACCGGTCATCCGCTGCAAGCCATCATTCATCCATTCCACCCTGCCATCCTTATTTGCAATAAGGACCCCCTGCACGGTTTCCCTGGCCACGATGGAAACATTTTCGAGTTCTTCCTTTTGCCGTAAAATTTCCTGCGTTCTTACCCTTACCATTAATTCAAGACGGTCTTTGGTTCTTTGAAGAGTTCTCGTTCGGAGAGAAAGAATTACATACCCACAAAATAAAAATACCAATGTGCCGGAGAAATAAAACCACCAGGTGTTCCAATATGGAGGACTAATAGTAAAAGAAAAAGATGTTTCGGGCGATTCAATATCGCCAAAATATGTTTTTACTTTAAAAACATAATATCCGGGTGCAAGGTTGGAATAGGTTGCCTCCCTTTTAGCTGAAGCCGGAAACCAGGTTTTATCAAAACCTTCGAGCATAAATCTGAAAAGAGCTTTTTCGGAGCCGCCCTTTGCCGGGGTTGCCGCAAATTGAAATGTTAGATGATTTTTATCGTAGGGGAGTTTCAGGTTTACCGGAAAGTTATACCAACGGGTGAGTGAATCGGAGAATTCCTTCCAGTTTGTTTTTTGAAAAAAAAGGCTGATATCCGTGATGTAGGTGAGCGGCAGGTGGTCCATTAACAGTTCGCGGTGGGGGTTGTACCTTGTAAGGCCTTTTATGGTACCAAACCAAAAGTTACCCCGGGCATCCTTATTCACGGCATTTATATTACATTCAATCCCTTTTAATCCTTCCTCCGATGAATAATTCGTAACCCTTTGAATTTTTTTATCCTCACTAAAGGTTATTTTGTCGATTCCCTTTTCGGTGCCTGCCAAAAGGTTTCCGGTTTCATCAAAAATTATTGAATAGATATTATCCGAGGTTAGGCCATTCTTTGCATTAAAATTGATGAATTTATCTCCATTGAAAAAGCTAATACCCTTTTCTGTCCCAATCCAGATATTTCCATCATTGTCTTTTATGATAGATGAGGCCATATTTGAAATAAGGCCATCCCTTTCGGTGTAAGTAATAATTTTTGAACCACCCCCGCCCACCCTCGGTTTCAAGCCGTTAGTTTTTTCTTTAAAAATAATGGTTGTGTTTTTTTCTGAACCGGAGGAATTTGCTGTTTTTTTTACAATCCCATGATCAGTGGCGAACCAGATGTTTCCGAATTTATCATCGGTAATGGAATAAACCTTATCTTTATTAAGCCCGGCTTCATTTCCAAAAGCCCCAAAGGCATTTCCCGAAAAAATGGCCACACCTCCGGTACCTCCAATCCAAATATTTTCCATTTTGTCCTGAAATACAGAGTATATCTCGGAAATTTTCATCCCATCCTGCGCAGTAAACTGCCTGAAATTTGAGCCGTCATATTTATATACTCCATCATGATGAGTTCCGAACCAAATATTTCCCTTAATATCCCGGGTAATTGCGTAAACATATTTCCCGTTAAAACCGACTTTTGAAAAATCACTTGAAAAAGAATTGTTTTCGGGATCGAACCGGGTAATGCCATTTCCGAAAGTGCCAATCCAAATTTTTCCCTGACCATCTTCCATTACCGACATTACCATGTTTCCTGCAAGGCCGTTATTTTGATTAAAAGATAAAAAGGCATCCCCGTTATAATGACTCGCACCTCCTCCATCAGTGCCAACCCAAACTCCTCCGGCATTGTCACCCGTAATCCGGAGCACATAATTATTGTTTAGTCCGTTTGCCTCCTGAATGTTCGTAAACCCATCTGCTAAATCAATTAAGCTGCCTTTAGGAGATTGGGTGGATGAATTTCTCAAAATACCTTCACCCCTGGTTCCAATCCAAAAATTCCTCTGGTCATCTTCAAAAAAAGAAGTAACAGGATGGCCGGTCATTTTGTATTCGGGATTTGATTTCCCAAGGTTTGAAATATCTGTTATTACAGTGATTCCCTTTTCACTTCCAATCCACATGGTTCCGTTTTTATCTTGATAAAAGCAATTTACCTCATCATCGAGCAAACCATTTGCAGTGGAGAAATAGGAAATTTGCCATGGATCAGACTTCCCATCACCCAATGAATTCCGACCCTCGAAAATTGCAATTCCCATTCCATAACAGGATGCCCAGACTCTTCCGCTTTTATCTAAGTAAAGTGCTTTTACATTATTGTTAGGCAAACCATCCTCGGCAATAATTACTTCAATGGTTTCATTATTAAAAATGTTTATTCCTCCTGTTTTGGTTCCAATCCATATTTTTCCCGAAGTATCTTCAGCAGCACACTGAATTTTACTGCTGCTTATTCCCATTCCAACCAAAAAATTTTTAAATCCATAACCGTCATGAATACTCAATCCCCCATCGGTACCAATCCAGATATTGCCCCGGGAATCCTCCATTATTACCTGAACAGTATTGTTAACCAATCCCTCTTCTGTGGTAAGATGATTAAAATCAATCCCGTTGAAAATGCTTATTCCGCCATTGTAAGTTCCAAACCAGATATTACCCCTTGTGTCTTTGCAAAGGGCAAGCACCTGTGATTGAGCCAAACCTTCCTCTACAGAATAAGTATGAAAATTATACTGCTGGGCAGAAATTAAATTTGAGAGGGTAAAAGAAAAGCAGGACAAAAGTATTTTAAGCAGGTAGGAATGGGAAAACCCTGATTTTGCAGGATAAATCATTTAGCTTTTTTTATGGAAACAAAAATCGAAATCAATTCATTTTTAAATCTCTGTTCCTTCTTGAACATTATTTGTTTAATGTTTCGTGTTCTTTTTTTCTTTTTATTTTAGGTACAGGGGCAACGCATCAAATCGTTTAGTTAAACTGAAACAAATTCAAATGCCATTGACCTCACCTCATCAAGAATTAATTCTATTTCAGAGAGGGTTTGCCCTGTAACCAATTTTACCCGGTAATCCTTAAAGTTGGGAACGCCCCTGAAATAATTTGAATAATGCCTCCTCATCTCAAGAATTCCAAGGGCTTCACCTTTCCATTCCACCGATTTTATCAAATGTGTTCTAACGGCATCTATTCTTTCATCCAGCAGTGGCAAAGAAAGCATTTCACCGGTTCGCATAAAATGTTTTATCTCATTAAATATCCATGGGTAACCAATGCTTGCCCTTCCAATCATAACACCATCTACACCGAATGTATTCCTTTTTTCAATGGCTTTTTGCGGACTGTCAACATCCCCGTTTCCGAAAACAGGGATGAACATGCGCTGGTTATTTTTTACTTCACCAATCAGCGTCCAGTCGGCATCCCCTTTATATAGCTGTTCCCTGGTACGCCCGTGAATGGTAATGGCTTTTATGCCAACATCCTGTAACCGCTCGGCTGTTTCGAGAATAAATTTACTGTTGTTATCCCATCCAAGGCGGGTTTTAACTGTTACCGGAAGGTTGGTTGATTTTACTATTTCAGAAGTCATCCGAACCATCTTGGGAATATCTCTAAGGATTCCGGCACCGGCATTTTTGCAAACCACTTTTTTTACCGGACAACCAAAATTTATGTCAATAATATCAGGTTTGGCCATGGCGGCAATTTCAGCGGCTTCCCTCATGGGCTCAATTTCTCCTCCGAAAA
This sequence comes from Flavobacteriales bacterium, assembly GCA_023250995.1. Classification (GTDB taxonomy): domain Bacteria; phylum Bacteroidota; class Bacteroidia; order Flavobacteriales_H; family JAHEZO01; genus JAHEZO01. The sequence goes on from JAHEZO010000059.1 coordinate 4,225, forward strand.
TCTGAATTCCAATAGGCCTTTCGTATTCAAAAATGTCAAGCTTCTTTTTTGATTTAACGGCATCTCTTATCAATCCCTCCGAGGAAATAAATTCGGTAAACATTAAATCTGCCCCGTGTTTTTTGCAGAGGTACCTGAAGGGCGGATCACTCACATCTTCCATAGGAGCAAGAAGAAGCGGAAAATCGCCAAGTTCAATATTCCCGATTTTTACCATTGAATAAAAATTGTTAACCAAAACATAAACTACTATTTCTATTTTAGCACAAATTTACCATTCCAATTATTATGACCAACGGGCCGGTATATAAATTTCAAAGTCCAACCATGCAGCTTTTTTTACTGTTCGGTTTGTTTTTTATCTGTTATTTGCTTGCCTTAATAGTTACTCTGGGAATCTCCCTTGCAGGCATTCCGCTCGAGAAAATAGCCGCAGCTGGCGATCTGGCCGGCCTTTTAAATTTCAACTTGCACGATCCTGAATTTGTAAATAAACTAAAATGGGCCCAGCTTGCTTCTTCGGTACTAATTTTCATTGTTCCCCCCTTTGTTTTTGCCTATCTTACCGCTTTGCCAAATATTGAAAATAAGAAAAACCGGCTATTCTCTTTTCTTGATCTCGACAAACCATTTGCCGTTTTTTACTTCCTTATAATTCCTGTTCTTATGATTGCCTCTCTTCCACTAATAAATGTTTTGGCAGAAATTAACTCAGCAATGAAACTACCGGGTTTTTTATCTGAAATTGAACAATGGATGATAAAAGCCGAAGAGGATGCAAAGCAAATGACCGAGGCTTTTTTGAAAATGGAAAACACTTCCTCACTGGTTTTTAACATAACCATGGTGGCCCTTATTCCGGCCTTTGGAGAGGAACTTTTATTCAGGGGTGTGGTTCAAAAAATATTTTCAAAATGGACAAAAAATTCTCATTGGGGAATATGGATTGCAGCGGCTTTGTTCAGTGCCATGCACGGGCAGTTTTTCGGTTTTCTCCCCAGGATGGTTCTGGGCGGATTGCTGGGCTATTTATTGTACTGGAGCGGATCATTGTGGGTTCCGGTTCTGGCACATTTCATAAATAACGGCTCGGCAGTTTTTGTTTCTTTTTTGATTCAAAGTGGGGCCATCCCAAAACAAGCCGAAAACATTGGTACAGGCAAAGATGAAATTTATTTTATTGTTGTCGGTTTTATTATGGTTTTGGTTTTGATTTGGCTGGTTTACAACAGGAGGATTGAAGGAGGAAAGAAAATACAGGATAAAGGCGGAATTTTTTAACTTAATTCCTTTTTGTTGTGACAAAAACTCAATTTTTGATGAACTTGTTTTATTCGATAATAAAAAATTTTATCTTTGTGTTTTCCAAAACCCCCAACGATGTTTCTTTTCAAAAATAATCCTGTTTTGATTTTTATCCCTGTTCTGATTTTTTTTTCATGTACCAAGGATAAAGCGGAATTAAAAAAAGAAGGTCCTCCATCGGCCAGCTATTGTGATTCAATGAAAACGGCCGGAAAAGTTTCCTACAAGTGTTATATTGATTCCCTTGTAACCGTACGCTGTAGGAAATGCCATAAACCTGGCGGAGATGGAAATGGTGATTTTACAGGCTTCAACGGGATAAAAGCCAAAACAGGCCTAATCCCTGGTAAAATTCAGGCAAATCCTCCCAATGGAGACAGGATGCCCCAGGACGGCCCACCTTACCTTCCGGATTCGGTTATTGCAAAAATGTTATCCTGGATAAATGACGGGGCGTTGAACAATTAATTGTTAAAAATAATAAACCAAATGATGAAAAAATATTTCCCGAGTACCCTTGGCATTCTTATTTTGTTTGCCTTTAATAATCCTCTGTTTTCTCAAAAGTTTGCTTCCACAGCAAGTGAAATAAAATTTTATTCGGAAGCCCCCATGGAAAACATTGAGGCCTTTAACAAGGACGGAAAATCCGTGATCAGCGGTGCAACCCGTGAAATTGCCTTTGCCGTTTCTATCCGTGGTTTTCATTTTAAAAAACCTTTAATGGAAGAACATTTTAATGAGAACTATATGGAAAGTGAAAAATTTAAAACCGCCACTTTTAAAGGGAAAATTAATGAGGAAACAGATTTTAAAAAGGAAGGAGTTTATGATGTAACTGCCAGCGGAAAAATGAATATTCACGGAGTGGAAAAAGACTATGCCATACCCGGAAAACTTACAATAAAGGGGGATAAAATTTCCCTTGATTCAAAATTTAAGGTAAAAGTTGCCGACCACAAAATTGAAATCCCCCAGCTTGTGGTTAAAAACATTGCTGAGGTGGTGGAAGTAACGGTCCATTTTGATTATGAGGAGAAAAAATAAGGGTAGGGTTAATTATTTATGCGAATCAAAAGTTGGATTTATTCAACGAAAATAAATTGCGACAAAAACACAAAGACTCAAAGTTGCACTTAGCTAAATTTTTATCTTTGTGATTCTTAGCGACTTTTTGCCTTAGTGGCATTATTTTTTTTCAAACCCTGATTCGCTTTATTTATTGATTGATAAATAATCATTATGAAAAGAACTGTTCTGTTTGTTATTATAAGCTTAATACAATGGGCTTGGGTTAGTTTTTCTTTTGCTCAGGATGATCTGATGAATGACCTGGTTGCAACCGATTCCGGGAAAAACGAAAAAATTACCGGTACTTTCAAAGGGAACCGGGTAGTAAATGCCCATACCTGCGAAACAGTAAAAAAGAAAACCCTCGATTTCAGAATTTCACACCGTTTTGGAAACATCGTTCCGCAGAAAGATGGTACAGGAGGCGGCCATCAGTTTTATGGGTTTGATAATGCAAGCGACATCCGGTTTTCTTTCGATTATGGAATTACCGACCGGCTTCAGCTTGGCATTGGCCGTAGCAAGCAATATGAGAATCTGGATGGAACCGTAAAATTTAAAATAGCAGCTCAAACAGAAAATAACAGTATGCCCTTTACCATTGTTTGGTATAGCAACGCAGCTTTTACACCCATGGAAAAAAGTTTGCTTTATGCAAATGCCGATTCGGCCTGGGTGGCATCAAAAAAAAATATTTCGCACCGCATTTCTTATAACCACCAGCTCATACTTGCCCGCAAGTTCGGAACTCGTTTTTCGTTCGAAATTCTTCCCACCATAAATTACCGGAACCTGGTTCAGGGTTATGTTAACCCTTCAAACAATGCTGCGGAAGATAATTTGCTTTTTGCAGTGGGGTTTGCGGGGAGGATAAAAGTTACCAAAAGATTTTCCCTTGTGGGTGATTATTTTTATTCCTTTTCGAAGTTCAGGGAAAAAAATACCCTCATGCCATATTATTCCCCTCTTGGGCTTGGTTTTGAACTGGAGACCGGAGGCCACGTTTTTACTGTAAACTTTACCAATTCTTCCTCCATTATTGAAAATGCCTTCCTCCCCTATACAAGCGAATCCTGGAGCAAAGGGGCCTTTAAACTGGGATTTAATATTTCGAGGGTGTTTAGTTTTTAGCAGGCATAAAAAAGATACTTTTGCCGCCAATCTAAAAACTTAAAAATGAAAAAATTTTCTCTGCTGGTTTTCCTTCTCCTTTCCCAAAAATTTAATTTTTCGCAAACGGAAAATAATCCTAACCCGAAACAACAAGCTCCTTCCCAGGACAGGTTCATCGTGGATGTTTTTCATGATAACTGGCTGAACAAACCCGATAGCATAAAAACAAAGTGGTATTCCTATGGAGTGGCAGTTTCCATTTTATATGATTATCCGATTGAAAAAAGCAACTTCAGCTTTGCGGGAGGTTTGGATATTGCCTGCCATAATGTACACAGCAATTCGATACTTACCAACCGGTACGATTCAACCATTGCGGGGTTGTATTCTGGTTTTACACCCCTTGCCACAAAATATAAAAAAAACAAATTTTCAACTAATTACGGGGATGCCCTAGCCGAATTAAGATATCGCACCCGGCCAAATAAAAAGGGATATAGCTGGAAATTTGCTCTTGGAGGGCGTTATGGTTATTTGGTAAATGTTCATGATTTTTATAAAGATGCCAGCGGCAAATACAAAACTTTTATTTTCCCGAATGTAACTAAGCAGCGATACGGAGCCCATTTCAGAGCTGCCTATGGAAGAGTTGGGATATTTGGGTTTTATTCTCTCACCAATTTATTTGAAAAGAAAAAAGGGCTGGAAATTATTCCGTTCTCAGTGGGAGTTTCGGTAATGCCGATGTGAGTTTTTTTTTGAATCGTTTTATTGCGAAACATTATCTGTTTGTCTGATTTTATGCTTTATCTATGTCCCATCCATCCGCCTTTGATTATAGAGTGTTTTTCTTTAATTCTGCTGCCTTAAATAATGCCCCTTCCTGTTTTATTAGTCCTGAAAGATTTATTCCGAATGGGTTTTTTTCTCATTCACATGGTTTGCTTTCTTTCCTGGAACTTCAGGGACTCATGTGATTCTCGGACCTTTACTTTGTGCCAGTATGCTATTCGCTGATTGATATCGCCCTTTCCGGGACGTGCTGTTTAGCCCCAAAGGGGCATAATATAGTAACACGGGGTAGAGGCATGTGAAGGGGCAAAGCCACGAAATCCTAAGCCCTGAAAGGGCGAAATTATTAATCCCAAACATACTTCTCATCGTATTCTACATTATACTTTTTAAGAAATGATCTGTGCTCATCTTGAAAGGTTTTATTTTTGTGGTGCTCGTGCTGATTGGCAATGTATGCAATTACTATATCCACTTCCCTTGGATTTACTGAAAATGCTCCATAACCATCTTGCCAAAAAAAATTCTTTAATGATTCATCTTTTGTTTTCATCCACTTTGAGGAATGTGATTTTACTTCTTCCAGCAGTTTCATCAAAGCTATTTTCTTTGAAAGCATACAGAGAATATGAACATGGTCGGTATATCCTCCTATTTTTATTGGATTACATTCTAAGTTTTTGCAGATGCCTCCGAGATAGCTGTGAAGTTCATTCTCATAAGGTGGGTGTATGAGTGCCTCCCGGTGTTTTGTGCTGAACACGATGTGCATATAGTTTTTTACGAGTGATTGACCCATGTTTTTATTGCGCCCTTTCAGGGCTCCTTATAGTTTTAGGTTTCTTTTTATCCGATGGGCTTCACCCATCGTTATGGGATGATGCCCTTTCAGGGCTTTTTATTTGCTCATTTTAACTCTTTAAGGGTGTAAAAATTTTGGTGGTAAATATTTCCTTTTAAGATTTTTTTTCTTCCATTTCTTGTTGACAGTTTCGGGTTAGGATTGTCGCCAAAGAGTGTTCGAATGTAAAGAAATGATTAACAAAGTTTTAAAAATGGGGAATTAGAGCCACGACATCTTGTATAACCCCCGCCTGAGGCTGATTGTTAGAAGCACCACTGTTCGTTTAACAGTCAATGCCGCTTTTTAAAAATTTCTTTTAATCTAATGTTAGCTGGATATGGCACTGCTCGTTCAAGGCACAACTGTTTGAGGTTCGCACACACTTTGTTCAAGGGGGTTTACCCTTTAGCTCTTTGCAATCGCTTCTGTTTGAAATATGCTTTCAACTGTTCAAAGTTCATGTCCTGAATCTCCAACGAAATTTGGTCTTTGATTTCACGCATGCTTTTTACTGCGTCAAATTTCTTTGCTTCTGCTTTAGTTTTTGTTTTCATTATACTATGTCTTTTGGCGAACGAATTTCTAAAGGAGGAAATCCCAATTTGATATTAACTGCATTGTATCCTCTGATACGATAAATGTTTACGATGTGTTTGAAATTCCAGCTAACAAGCAGGTCAACTTTTTAAACTGTTGCCATGCCGATATGCAAACAATCGTTTTTGCTTGTCTTACCTACAACTTTCTCTGCAATGTAAGTATTGGCAAGAAGAAGAGCATCTGGTGTGATTTCAACAAACTCAATATGCTCCATCGGTAAGGATTTATAGAAGTCACGAATTTCTTTACGGGCTTTCATAATTTCTTCTTCGGCAAGTTCGGAAATAACAGCCTTGATTTGTCCAAGCTTAACTCTCTCCATCAAGATTGTAGAATGCTCCGCAAACTCGGAGTCAAAAACTCCGCTTAAAACTGATGTATCAAAGTAAAACCGTTGTATCATTTTTTATAAAATTGTCTCGTCAAAGTTACGCAAAAAATTGTCAGTTTCGTTTTTCGTCATTGGATAAAAAACTGCTCGTTCAAGGCACAACTGTTCAAAGTTAGCAGTGTCCCAGCCTTTGCTGCAAACGTTTTTCGCTTTTGAGAAATGGTGGATAAAATGCCCGTCACTGTCCCACAATGCAAGCGAAACGTTTAAAGGAGAAATTGTCTGACTAAAAAATTGTCTCTGAAGAATTTGTCAGCACGGGACAGTCACACGACAAAACGGAAAATTGTCCAACGAGATTGTTAAAGGAAAAACCCTCAAGGTGAAAGTTGCTATCTGCCCAGCGAAACTGTCCATTTGTTCTTTTTCTTTATTCCTGAATCTGAATTTACATAATAAGAATTGCGCTTATTGAGAGATGTAATCCAACCAAAAAAAGTTGTAACGCCAGTAGCAAGTAAACTGTAACCTGCAACTTTGTAGTAAAGTTTTGAATTAAAATCTCCATTGTCGTAGTTTATAGAAACAAGGGGAGCGACTATTAGAGTTGTCCCAAGTGAAACAAGCGTAAAAGTTGACATTCTGTCTGCAAATTTTGTTGATTTACCTTGATACCTTATTGAATTTATTTCATTAAATCGTATTTTCATTTTAAAACTCTGCTGATTTTTATTCTGTTGCTTGGATGAAGTTAAGTCAAGCCCTTCTTTGAATGAATATGCTTGTAACTCATCAAAAATTACTAATTCCTCCATGGAAGATGAATCAATAGAAATTAATTTTCCTAAAGTTGTCCTGCTGAAAACTTTGTATAAAGAATCTTCTGGTGGAATCTTTAAATCAAAAGATAAAATCGAGCCGAGTTTAAATTCTTTTGTTTTGTTGTTAAACATATTTGTCAATACTAAAATGGTGTCTTTAGTTTGCAAAACTGTCTGCCCGAAAGAAACATTCAAAAAGAAAAAAACTGTACAGATAAAAGTTATTGCCCACCGTGCAAAACAGTCAACGAAGGGCGATGCTGTCGAGGTAAAAAGTCGTGTCATTTTATTGTCGTCTGAAAGTGGTTGCAAACAATACCTATTAGCACCTAAAACAATGAATTCCTTAAAAATTAATTAGAGTAGGGAAATGTTTTTTAAAAGCAACCCGTTTTCTTTTTCAATCAATCGCTTCCTCTACCGGTCCGAATTTATTTATCGGATTGCTTTTGTAATATTTTTCGCAATCAATTTCCTGGCGGAGGGGTTTTTCGGGCTTTTCAAAATCATCGTGAGATATTTTTATTCTTTTATCCCCATAAACCTTTTGCATGTAATAGCCAAAAATTGGCAGGGCCATATTGGCACCCTGCCCAAGGGGTGTTGAACGAAACCTAACACTCCTGTCTTCGGCCCCAACCCAAACCCCGGTTACCAAATCGGGGGTAAGGCCAATGAACCATCCATCTGAATTATTTTGGGTAGTACCGGTTTTTCCGGCCAGCGGGCCTCTGAACTTGGCATAGGGCCTCGAAGAGCCCCTTATCCTAACTCCTGTTCCCATCCGCTTGCCGGTATTACGGTTATAAGCACCATCTACCACCCCTTTTAACATATCCAGCATAATATAAGCTGTTTCTTCACTCATGGCTTCAATAGTTTTTGGTTTAAACTCCTTAATTACCGTCCCGTTTTTATCCTCAATCCGGGTAATGTAAATAGGCTCAATCCAAACACCCTTGTTGGCAAAAGAAGCATCAGCACCGGTAAGTTCATACACCGATAAATCGGCCACTCCCAGGCAAAGCGAGGGTACTGCCTCGAGCTTGCTTGTAATTCCCAATTTTTTTGCAATGGAAACTACTGCTTTTGGCCCCAACTGTTTCATCAGCCAGGCGGTAACGGTGTTAATTGAATTTGCAAGGCCGTATTTTAAAGAAACAATTCCTCCGTATTCGGCATCTGAGTTTTTGGGGCACCATACCTTTTCCTGAGATCCGGGAGGCATGTCAAAACAGGTAATCACATTCGGAACTTCCATGCAGGGGGAATACCCTTCCTGAACGGCAAGGGCATAAACGATGGGTTTAAAAGTTGAGCCCACCTGTCTTTTTGATTGTTTCACATGGTCATAGCTGAAGTGTTTGTGGTCAATTCCTCCCACCCAGGCCTTAACATAACCTGTCCGGGGATCGAGGGAAATCATTCCGGCCTGCAAAAAACTTTTGTAATATTTTATCGAGTCAAGGGGGGATAATAATGTATCCAATTCCCCCTTCCATGAAAAAACTTTCATTTTTGCAGGTTTGTTAAAAATAGCCAGGATTGAATCCTTTTTGAGAACCGGACTCCGGAACCCGCAATCTTCTGCTGTACATTCAAAAAATAAATTTCCGTCATCATCCTTTGCCGGCTGAATGTTTTTCCCTTTCCTGCCGCAGTTGGAACATTGCTTGCCTGTGAGAACCTGATAAAGTTCGGTCCGGGCCATGGACTGAAGCATAATTTTATCAATTTCTTTTTTTGAGATGTTTGCAAAGGGAGGATATTTCTTTCTTTTCAAATCTTTAAAAAAGTCTACCTGAAGTTCTTTGCTCAGGTGTTCTTTAACTGCCCATTCGGCATATTCCTGCATCCGCGAATCAATGGTGGTGTAAATTTTCAATCCATCACTGTAAATATTAAAGGGTTTTCCATCGGGCTTATGCAAAAGATATTCTCCCGTTTCTGAATCTTTCTGGTTAAAAAGAGCGGCAAGTTCACCCCTTAAAACCTCTCTGAAATAGGGAGCAATTCCCTCCTTGTGGTCGGCTGATTTATAATCAAGTTTAAGTGGAAGGGTTTTAAGTGAGTCAAACTCTTGCAGTGAAATGAAATTGCTCCGGTGCATTTGACTCAACACCACATTTCTTCTCTGAAGTGTGGTATCGGGCCTGCGGAGGGGATTGTAAAGAGCTGGGTTTTTGCACATGCCAATAAGGAGTGCGGCCTCTTCAATTTTTAAGGAATCGGGGGTGGTGTTAAAGTAAATGTGAGAAGCCGATTTCAGTCCAACCGCATTATTAATAAAATCAAATTTATTAAGGTACATGGTGAGGATTTCTTCTTTGGTGTATTGTTTTTCGAGCCGCACTGCAATTATCCATTCTTTAAGTTTTTGGAGTGAACGGAGGAAGAAATTGCTCTCCCGGTCGTGAAAAAGCATTTTCGAAAGCTGTTGGGTAATGGTGCTTGCTCCCCCTTTTTTTCCTAAAAAGAAAAGGGCTCTGCCCAGTCCCTTCGCATCAATTCCCGAGTGAGAAAAAAATCTTTCATCTTCGGTGGATACGAGGGCGTTTATGGCAAAAGGTGAAATTGCATTATATGAAATATTGCTTCGGTTTTCTTTATAATATTTTCCCAGGATTCTGTTATCGCCCGAAATTATTTCGGTGGCCAGATTGCTTTTGGGGTTTTCGAGTTCTTCGAATTTTGGCAAATCGCCAAAAGAATTTAAAAAAAACATGGTTCCGGCAAAGATTCCAAAAATGGATAAGGTAAAAAGCCAGAACAACAGGGTGTATTTTAAAAATTTATTCATAACGGGGTAATCCCACCAAAAATTTTTTATAAAATAGGTTAATGATTTTCAATCCTCAATCCCACATCCATAATTCCCTCTAATTCTTTTTCCCGCATGGCCTGGGTAAAACGGAAAACGTATTTCCCCACACCCGGAAATCTTGCTTTGCGATTAAATAAAATCTGGTTGTCCCAAATGCTTCCGCTTCCGCTGCTGCCCAGCCATTTCCCGCGGGAATCGGCAAGGATGCATTCAATGGTATCCCTTTCAATTTTCCCTTCCGGCTGAAAAACATCTACAAATAAAAAGAGGTTGCTGTATTTGTAATTTCCGGTATTCCGTATGTTAACAAAAAGGTTAAATAATGAAACAGTATCTAAAACATCCATTTCAAAATGAACTTTATTGTTTTCACTCCATTTGCCATCAGGAATAATTTTGTTTTCTTCAAAAAGGGCCACAGGCCTGCAGCTATCCAATGAAACACAAATCAATGCAATTGCAGCAGGAATTAACGAAATACGGATTTTTTTTTTAAAAAGGCAAAACACGGATCAGCTGTTTTTGTTTTTGCGATTCTTCCTCGGGTGATGTTTGTGTTTTTTATTTCTGTCAAAACGGGTGAGTGAGTCTTGCCCTACCACATTTTCATAGTCGTGCTTTTTCTCTAACGGAATTTCACGTGATAAATCGGTAAGGTCTTCGGGATAAATTCCTTTTTCATTACATGCCATCACCTCTTTTACCCTATCTACGGTAAGCGGTATAAAGTTTTCGCGGTTATCTTTGTAAGCATACCACATCATCCTTTTAAAGATATCCGTTTTCTGATGTACCGCATCTCCTTTTTTGGTTTTTAGCCATTTGTCGGTATTCGGAAAATCTTTTATTGCATCCAGGTAAGAATCGAGTTCGTAATTAAGGCAACATTTAAGTTTTCCGCACTGGCCGGCAAGCTTCATGGGGTTAAGGGATAATTGCTGGTACCTTGCAGCACTGGTTGAAACCGAACGGAAATCAGTAAGCCAGGTTGAGCAACATAGTTCTCTGCCACAATCCCCAATTCCTCCAATTCTTCCGGCCTCCTGCCTTGCTCCAATTTGCTTCATTTCAATGCGGACTTTAAAAGTATCGGCCAAAATTTTTATCAATTCCCTGAAATCCACCCGGTCTTCGGCAGTGTAATAAAAAATGGCCTTGTTTCCATCCCCCTGAAACTCCACATCTCCTATTTTCATCTGAAGTTTAAGGTCAGTAGCTATTTTTCTTGCCTTAACCATAGTATCGTTTTCCTGGGACCGGGCAAAAGTCCACCTTTCAATGTCGTTTGTTTTGGCCTTCCGGTAAATTTTTCTAATCTCTTTTGATTCAGGAGATACCCCTTTTATTTCCATTTGAACTTTTACCAGTTCTCCGGTGAGCGAAACCACCCCGATATCGTGACCCGAAGTAGTTTCAACTGCAACAACATCTCCAATAACAAGTTCAAGATTTTCGGAGTTCCTGAAAAACTCTTTCCTTGTATTTTTAAATCGTATTTCAATTATTCCAAACGGTTTTATTGAAGAGGGTAGTTCAATTCCGGCAAGCCAGTCGAACACATTGAGTTTATTGCAGCCGTTAATGCCACATGCCCCGTTATTTTTACAACCCGCAGGCAAAGTGCCGCAACCCCCTCCTGTTTTACAGCTTACACATCCCATTTTTTTTGAAAATTTAGAAGTGCAAATTTAATTTTTATTTGCTCTATTTACATAAATTCACTTTGTTTGCAACAATAATTTTTTGCATCATGTTTTATTCAACCGAACAAATTTCTCAAATTGACCGGCAAAAGTTTGCCTACCTGCTTTTGAAAGAAGACCAACACGCCCTTTACATATACATTAACCGGCCGGAAACAAAAAATGCCTTTAACGAAATATTGATTAATGAACTGGCCTATGCTTTATCCTATGCCCATTACAATAACAATGTTTGGGCAATTGTGCTGGGAGCCATGGGTGATGTTTGGTGCGCAGGGGCCGACATGCGTACCTTTCAGGGGCAAAAAGACACTACCAGCCAATCTACTATTCCGCCTCCTTCGGGAGAAATAATCATTGGCGATTTGTTTACCATGGTTCATAAACCCTGTATTGCACGGGTTCATGCTCCGGTATTTGCAGGAGGATTTCTCTTTATTTGCGGGTGTCATTTTGTGGTGGCCTCGGGAAATGTTTTTTTTAGTTTGCCCGAAGTGAAAAGAGGAATTTTTCCATTTCAGGTGATGGCATCCCTACTAGAAATCTTGCCCTCAAGAAACGCATTGGACTTATGTTTGCTCGGCAAAACAATTGATGCCAAAGAAGCCCATCGCCTTGGCATTGTAACCCACCTTGTTTCACAGGAGTCAAATTTAGATGATACTATTAACATTTTGCTGAATAAGCTAAGGGAACATTCTCCCTCTGCAGTAAGGCTTGGCCTGAAAGCGTTTGACGAGATGCGGGGAATTAAAAAGGAAGACCAGCACAAGTTTTTGTTTAAAATGCTTATGGAAGTGGTTAAAACCGAGGATGCCCGGGAGGGGATTACTGCTTTTAAAGAAAAGAGAGCACCCGTTTGGAAAGGGAAATAAATGGTTGGATGGAATTTGTAATTATCCATTGGAATACTAATTAAATTATTAATTCCCAAGCCCCAAATTTCAAGTCCAAAAATCAAAGGAAGGCTAAAGCAAGGGCTGTTTGAAGAGGCGGGTGCAGAAGGACAAAAAGCAGGAAGTAAATGAAAACTATCTCTATAAAAAATTATTTCGATTTTCGATAGATGTCAATTATTATTTGCGTACTGTTAAATCTAAAATTTGTAAATCTCCTAATTGGGATTTTAATTTTCGAATTTGGGACTTGGAATTTGTTTTTATAAAAAAATTGCTTGCTATACATCAGTTAATTATCTATGAATACCATAAGGATAGCAGGAGTTCAGGGGTTTTATGGAGATAGTCCGGCCGGG
>JAHEZO010000003.1:0-43144 GCA_023250995.1 Flavobacteriales bacterium
ATTCCCACCGGTTGTGCCAATTGTCCCCGGAGAGCCATTTAATCCAGGAGAGCCATCGCCAGAAACAATTTTACATCTTACAATATTATAATTTGAGCAGCCATTGAGATAAACGGCATAAACAGAATTTCCATTTCCGGGTGCATTGGCAACGATAATAGTTAAATCCTGCAACCTGAAACCCGTTTTATTAATTCCCTCCACTCCGATTAAAGCGGTGGACGGGGAAAGGTTCAGATTATCCCTTGCAATAATGGATTCAGCCGAATTGCTTTTTGTCCATGTTGCAACGTCAAAGCCCCCTTCTAAGGTTACGCTGTCGGGGATGGAAAGCTTTATTGAAATGTTGTAAGTTCCTGTAGAGAGCCAAATCCGTTTTGAGTTTGTGGAAACAAGATTAAAAGCAAATTGCAAACTTGCCGGGTTGGTTCTGGTTCCGGTTAATCCGGAAGAAGCCCCATTGGGAGAAACGTAAATAATATTGCATTCCTGGGCGGGGGCGAAAGACCAAAAGCCAAGATTAAAAATTCCAATAATAAACCAAGAAAAGAAAATTAAAACTTTTTTCATTTATAAGATTTAACCAAAAAGAATTTAACTCTACTTTAAACCTGAAAGGTTCCCCAAACTCGCAGGCGATGCTGCAAACCTTTCAGGTTGGAACCTTAACTTAAACCCGAAAGGCTTCCCAAACTCGCAAGCAATGCTGCAAACCTTTCAGGTTGGAACCTTAACTTAAACCCGAAAGGCTCCCCAAACTCGCAAGGGATGCTGCAAACCTTTCAGGTTGGAAAATTACTCAGCCCGGGGCAAACCTTTAATTTTTATTTTATCCGTAGAAAAAATCCCGCTATACAATAAAGAAAACTCAATGCCTCCGTTATAGGTGCTTGCCGTTTTCAATTTTGAAATATTCACATCATAAGAAATTCCCATTCTGATATTTCCATAATCGAAGCTTGTGGCGGCAATAATCGCATCACCCTTGCGGTAAAATGCACCAAGATCCATGGTAACTTCATTGCGCCAATTGGTATAGCGGGAGGCGGTTTGCATTTTAATTTTGAAAAAGGCCCCAAGGAACAATTCCCTTTGCGCACCCTGATTCATAAATAAAATTTTAGGAACAATGTACCGGTCGGGGAAGTTATCGTTATGCCTGAGTTTAATTTCGGTTTTTTGATGGATTACTAATTTTGGATGCAAGGATTCTTTTTTGTTATTATTAAATGATTTATCGGGTTTATTGGCATGAAAAACTGCCAAGCCAGTAGAAAAATTTAATGCCTCGCTGTTTTGAAAATTCCAAAGGCCGCCAGCTGAAACATCAAAATAATTTTTTTTATCGGAGTAATTTAATTCTCTGGATGAAAGGGAGGGGTCAAAATTATTTCCATTGAATTGGTTATCCCAGGTCAATTTTGAAAGGTTGATACTCTTTTGGGCATAACCACCCTGTATCCCTGCTGATAGGGTGTTGTGGTCGTTTATGATTTGAGTGGCCGCAAGAGACAAATTCACCTGGGTATTTGAAAGCTGTGATTTTCCGGCTTTATCATTAAAGGCAGATAATCCAACTCCCAGCCAGGTGTTTTTTCCCCTGTTTTTAAGAACATTCATATCATAGGCAAATGCTAAAGTTGAATAGGGAGCGGCCACACTGCTCCATTGATTTTTGTAATTGTTTGAAACGCGAAAATTCAAATCCATCATCCCGGTGAGGGCGGGATTTAAAGTAAGGGGGGATGCATCAAACTGGGAAAAGTGAATATCCTGCGAAAAGGAATTTCTATCAATAAGCAGGCAATTGATTATAATTAAAATCAGAGACAAAAAACGAGTAAAAAATATTCTCATTTTGAATGATTTGAAATTATTATTGTCAAAGATAAAAAAATCAAATGAATGGCAATTTCTGCTACTTATACTACTTTTGCTTTGCGTAAAATTTTCGAAAAAAGAAGGGGAAAAAATCTTTTTAAATATACTCCGCCTACCTCCCTAAAACCACCAATATAAACTTCTTCTTTTTCATTTTTAATGGCGGATAATATTTTTTTTGCACATAATTCCGGAGACAGTCCTTTATCTGTTGCATCATCCATTTTATTCTGGGGAGAGCCATTTCCGGTGAGTGCGTTTATTGTAAGATGGGTTCTGACAAAACCGGGGCAGATCAGGGTAACCTTAATATTGTCATCAAAATGTTCTGCTCTTAAAGAATCAAAAAATCCATGGAGTGCATGTTTGGTTGCGGCATAGGTGGAGCGAAAAGGGGAACCGTATTTTCCAGTTACACTTGTAACCACCACATAGTGTCCTTTTTTGTTTTGGATGAAGTAAGGGAGAAGAGATTTTGAAAGGGATATGGTACCAAGAAAATTGGTATCAACTAATTTTTTATCCACATTAAAATTTGTATCCTTTGCAAAGGCCCTTTGGGAAACTCCAGCATTGTTAATGAGAAAATCAATGGTTCCAAAAGTTTTCAATGCAAATGAAACTTTGGAAGGAATTTCATCGTGGTTTGCGAGATCGAGGGGCAATATAAGAAGATCGTTTTCGGGGAGAGAACAATTTTTTTTAACTCTTATAAGTTCACTTTCTCTTCGGGCGGAAAGAATCAGTTTGGCGCCTTCTTTTGCAAATGCATAGGCCAGGGCTTCTCCCAGTCCGCCCGAAGCACCCGTTATCCAAACCGTTTTATTTTTGAACATTAAGCAAGTAAAAGATTTTAATTTAAAACTTAAACCTGACAGGTTCGGCAGCACGCAAATGCCATAGCTGCAAACCTTGCAGGTTGGGTGGCAAACCTTTCAGGTTTAGGAGCGAAGATGCCAACCTTTAGGCTTTGCAAAAGCCCTTATTCCCAAATGAGAAAGCGTTGCTCCGATTCCTGAATTTTTTCTTCCGCTCCAGGGTAAAAAGGGACTTACCCTATCGCAGCAATTCCAATAGGCTGTTCCGGTATTCATCCCGGCAAGAATTTTTTCCGCCCTGAATTTATCTTTTGAATAAACGGAGACCGTTAAACCGAACTCCGTATCCTGCATTAAAGCTGCAGCTTCATCGTCATTAATTACTTTTTGAATTCCGATTACGGGTCCGAAAGTTTCTTCCTTCATTAAACGCATGGTGTGATCAACATTGGAAAAAACCGTTGGAGAAAATCCCCAGCCTTTTCCCGAAGAGGGAGACCGTTGACCGCCACACAATAAAACGGCCCCTTTTTTTAATGCATCTGAAACCAAATCTTCAAGAAAAATTAAATGTTCTTTTCGGGCAACGGGGCCAATCATAACTCCATCCTCCATAGGATTTCCCACCTTCCATTTTTTTAATTCTTCAAGAAAACAACAAATGAATTCATCATAAACTTTTTGATGAACATAAATTCTTTTAACTGCACAACAACTTTGGCCATTATTGTAAAAAACCCCTTCAACAGCCGAGTTGGCCACATTTTTTATGCTTTCCACATCATCTGCCACATACAAGGGGTCGTTACCTCCGAGTTCCAACTGACAGGGGACCAGTTTGGGTGCAACTTTTTCGGCAATGTATTTTCCCGTTTTGAAAGAACCAGTGAAAAAATAACCATCCAGAGGCAAGTCAAGCAATGCCTCACCTGCGTTTTTTCCTCCTGCAATTGCTTTAAAACAATTATCGGGGATGCCTGCTTTTAATAGGAGTTCTTCAATTTTTAGCCCGGTTAAAGTAGCATACTCAGACGGTTTGTACAAAACAGAGTTACCGGCAATAAGAGCGGGAATAAAAACATTTACCCCCACCAGGTAAGGATAATTCCATGCAGAAATATTTGCTATTATCCCTAGCGGTTCGTATGAAATTTTTTCTTTGGTGTTTCCCTCTAAAATCTGCCATTCATCCGAAAGATATTTTTCGGAATTTTCGAGGAAAAAATTAATTCGGTATTGAGCGCCATTAATCTCGTTCAGCGATTGCCATAAAGGTTTCCCCATTTCGGAGGTAAGGATTTTAGCAAGCTCATCTTTATTTGTTCCAAGTAAATCAGAAAAAATCCGGATGCGGTTCAACCTCTCTGAAATCGGGATTTGTTTCCATGATAATTGTCCCTTTTTTAATTTTAAAAAAATCTGTTTAATAGACTCAGAAGAATATTCTGTTATTTCCTGAATTGTTTCTTCGGTGGCAGGATTGATTATTTTCATTGCGATGGTTAAATAATTTTTAAAAATTCATCTCTGATGTTTTTTGAAAAGGGACTTTCAGTGTCTTTCATCCTTTCGGGATGCCACTGTACTAAAAGCAAAGGGGATTTATTTGTTGGATTTTTCCATTCTAACCCTTCGATAATTCCATCATCAGCCAATGCTGTAACCTTTAAATCGGGTGCAATTACATCGGCTGATTGGTGGTGGGCACTATTTACTTCACCCCGGCCTTTACCAATAAATTTTTTCAGAAGCGAATCTTCAAAAATGTTTACGAGGTGAATTTCGTCATATCCGATTTTTTTTGAATGAGAGGGTTTTCCGAAAGAAGGAATATCGGGGATCAGTGTACCTCCCAAAAAAACATTGGTAACCTGCAAACCGCGGCAAATACCCAGCAAGGGTTTTTTCTGTTGGAGTGTTTTGTCAATCACTTTAATTTCAAACTCATCCCTTTCAACATTTAAATCATTGGGTTTTAAAAAGGAAATGAAATCGGGTTTTTTGTAAAATTCAGGATGAACATCTTCTCCTCCGGATAATACAATCCCATCACATTTTTCAATTTCATTGAGGTTGTTTTCTTTCCAGGTTAATTTAACAACTGTTACCCCGGGAATTTTTTCAAACCAACTTGCGTAATTCGCCCATTTGCTGCAGTCAGTAATTCCGATGGTTAAATTTTTTTCTGTCATTAAAAAATATATTTTTTAAAGTTTTTTGCTAAGATAATCAGAATACCAATTCATAGTTTTTGCAAGTCCGTTTTCCCAGTTTACCAGAGGAGAATACCCCAGAACGATTTTGGCTTTTTTGTTCGAAAAAATTAAATTTTTTCTTGGAACCGAAACGCGGTATTTTGTTAATGGAGGGGGTGATTTTTTATTTTGAACCTTCCATAACAACTCAAAAATGGCCGCAACAATAAATGCGAATTTAAAAGGAACCGAAAGGAATTTATTTCCGGCTTTAAGTTTTTCTGCAATATCAACTGCAATTTGTTTCCATGAAACCGGATCATCATCACATATTATAAATGTTTCTCCAGAAGCCTTTGGATGAAAGCCCGCAAGAGTAATTCCCTCAACCAGGTTTTCGATAAATGCAGTGGAGATTTTGGCTTTCCCGCTATTGATAAGAGCAAATTTTCCTTTGCTAATTGCCACTGCAAGGTGAATAAAAGAGGTAGTATCCCCAGGGCCAAAAGGGAAAAACCCTGGGCGCACAATTACTGTTTCAATAATTTTTTTTCGAAAAAAACCGTTCACCAGAATTTCAGATTCCCTTTTTGAAATGGCGTAGGCGTTGATCATGCTGTCAGCAATTAAATTTTCATCTGAACCATCATGACCATTTAATTTATGAATGGCAAGAGAGCTGACATAAAGAAATCTTTTAGCTCCCGCTTGTGCAGAGGCCTCCAGTAAATTTTTTGTTCCCCCCGTATTTACTTTTAAATGTAAGTGAATGCTTCCCCAGTCGGATGCGAGTGCGGCAAGGTGAAAAACATGAGTAATTCCGGATAACGAATTTTTGAGAGAGGCAGGTTTGGTAATATCCGCGAAAACAATTTCATTGACCACCCCGGAAATATTTTCAACCGAAGTTCCGGTGAGAGCCATACCTCTCACAAAAAAATTTAGGGAGGAAAGATGTTTACAAAGGTTTGAGCCAATAAACCCGTTGGCTCCGGTGACTAGGATTTTAATATTTTCTTTGTCAGTGATGTAAGCCACAGAAATAAGAATTTAACATACCGAGATAAAAGTGAAATAAAAGAGGCCAAAAAATAGAACGGGTTCTGAAAGCCAGCAAACCAAGGTAAAGGCCTCCGGGAATAGCACTCCAGGTTTCGCCCGAAGGCTTGCCAATATGAATAAGAGTGGAGGCGAGAGTTTGAATCCAGAGAGCGGTAAAAGGGCCTAGAGAATTCTTAAAGCCAAAATTTAAATAACCTCTGAAAAAAAATTCCCATCCGGTGTAATAAATTAAATAACCCATGCTCCAGAAAATAAAATTCTGCGGAGATTCCATTGATTTCATGCTTAGCGGATATTCGGCCAAAAAACTTTTATCAAAACTGTTAATGTACAATGGAAGTGGCAGTAAAGCGAAAGAAATTAATGTTGCTTTTATTCCGAATTTGTAATCACCCAGGCAAAAGCCATACTCCGATACTTTTTCTTTGAAAACAAAAAGTACGATTAAAACAGGGATTAAAAAAAACAATAAAAATGTTGAACTGTGGTGAAAAAAATATTTATACCAATCCAAATCGTATTTTGACAGTGAGGTAAAATCAGGAAAAATTTTTACAAAAGAAGATTCATCGCCAGGGTAAATCAACAAGACCATCAGAACTATGCAGGAAACCCAAAGGATAAGGGTTTTTTTGTTGGTATTCAGAAGGGGGGAGAAAAAGGCGGTGGGATCCATTTAATTAAATGAGAAAAAAAATCATCAATTTGTCAAAGTCCTTCCAAATATAGTTTTTTAAAATCTTCTCTAGTAACCGGCTTTGGATTATTCGGGTGGCAGAAATCGGCAAATGCCAAATCGGAAAGAGGTTCGATGTGTTCGGGTTTTACACCAATGCCGCTGAGTTTAACCGGAAGGCCTAGGTTATTATTTAATTGAAAAAGAAAATCCACCACATGTTCCCCTGTTTTTTTTTTCAAACCAATGGTTCGGGCAATCCGGGTGAATTTTTCTTCGCATCCTCCAATGTTAAAGCGCATACCATAAGGAAGATTCACGGCATTGGCCAGGCCATGATGGGTATCCAATAAACTTGAAAGAGGGTGGGCCAGAGAGTGCACCACACCTAATCCTTTTTGAAAAGCAATGGCTCCCATGGTTGAGCCCATCATCATATTGGTCCGGCTTGCGGAATCGGGTTTGTTCACCGCTTTCTCGATGGATTGAGTGATGAGCCGTATCCCTTCAAGGGCAATTCCCTCGCAAATGGGGTGTTCCATTTTAGCCAGAAATGCTTCCAGGTTATGTGTAAGAGCATCCATGCCTGTAGCGGCCGTTATAAAAGGGGGCAAATCATTCGTCAGTTCCGGATCGCAAAAAACTATTTTTGCAAGGAGTTTGGGTGCAAAAAGAATTTTTTTCTGGTGGTTAATATCATCGGCAATTATGGCACTCCTGCCCACTTCACTTCCCGTTCCGCTGGTGGTGGGGACTGTGATAAAATAGGGAACTTCATTAGTAACATATTTATCCCCTCCAATTAAATCATCATAATAAAATAAATCTTCATGGTGATTTACTTTTAAAACAATTGCCCTTGCCACATCCATAGCCACTCCTCCGCCAATACCGATAATGCAATCGCAATTTGATTTTTTAAAAACATCAGTTCCTTTTAAAACATCCGATTTAACCGGATTTTTGTGCATGTCGGAAAAAACTTCGGGATGAATTTTTTTTGAAGCAAGTTCATTCTTAGTTTTTTTAAAAAACTCCAGTCCGGCCACTACCGGGTCGGTAACAAGTAAGGGACGGTTCAGATTATTTGCTTTCAGGTAATCGGAAAGTTCGTTAATTACCCCGGAACCAAAGCGGATTGTTGTAGGGAAGTTGTAGGTGTATTTCATAGATAAAAAGTGTAAGGGTTTAAGGGTTTATGAGTTATTAACTGGACTTACGAAAATGGTTTTATTAAAAATATTAAATAAAAATTTCACGCAGAGCCGCAATGGTCGCAAAGTTTTAAGGCCGCAGATCAACCCCCACAGTAAAACTGTGGGGGACATTGCGTTCTTAAAAACGTAATTCGTATTTATTAAAATCAGCATTAAAATTGATGAGAATTTTTAAATTTTCTTTTATTCAAATATTCCACTTGCGAACTTGGCGACTTTGCGTGAAACTTTTAGTTTTTGCTTAACTTCAGTTATTAAGTTTAGGGCTTTTTGACGGATGTTGTAAAAAAAAATGTTTCAGTTGTCTCAAGCAATTTATTCTTCAAATTTCTGAATCTCCATTCTTTCTTTATAAATTACAAACTTACGACTTATACCTTTTCTCATTATTAAACATGCTCTTACTTTTTTTATAAAAAGTAAGCAAAAAATCAAAAAATCTGATGAGCCCTGCGATGGCTGTTTTCACACGTCCAACGGCCTACAGGGCCACAGCCATCACATCTACCCCCAATGCTTCCGCACCAGATTTTTCAGAGAGCCCCCCGCAATTTGAGATGTAGAATGTTTTCCCTTTTTAAGATTTTTTTAAAATTTAATGATAAAAAATATATGTATTTTATTGGACTAAATTACATTGGGTTATGGTATTAATAAAATCGGACATTCTGCGCAACATCGTTTAATAATAAACCTTTTAACCCCTAAACCCTAAACTTATAAACAAATTTACTGTTTACCATAATCCAAAGATTTGAAAATAAGTATTAGCAACCTCATAATTATTTATTCGATTTCAAAATATTCATTTTTATCCCTCCCTGCGGCCGGAGGGTAATCAAGGGTTCGAGCAAGGGAACCGAATTTTGTGCCATGGTAAAATGAAAATGCTGAAGGATTGTTGCCACCACAAGCTGGGCCTCCATCATTGCAAAATTATTTCCGATGCACAGGCGGGGTCCGCCTCCAAAAGGGAAATAAGAATATTTTTTGATTGAAGCAGCTCTTTCTGGTGAAAATCTTTCGGGTTCAAATTTATTGGGGTTTTCCCAATAATCGGGATGACGGTGAATAAGATAAGAAACCATTAGGACATTAATCCCCTTTGGAAGCAGATAGCCTCCCACCACATCATCTTCAAGGGGCCTCCTTCCCACAATCCATGCGGGGGGATAAAGCCTCAAAGTTTCTTCCACTACCATTTTAGTATATTTTAATTTTGGCAAATCTTCAAAGGATGGGGTTTTCCCATTCAAAACGGTTTTTAATTCGTTTCTTAATTTTTCCTCCGCCTCCGGATTTTGTGAAAGGAGAAACCAGAGCCAGGAAAGGGCTATGGCCGTAGTTTCATGGCCTGCAATAAAAATGGTCATTATTTCATCCCTGAGCTGCAAATCGCTCATTCTTTCTCCCGTTTCTTCATCTTGCGCCCCCATCAGCATTGAAAGCAAATCGTTGTGCT
Source organism: Flavobacteriales bacterium (assembly GCA_023250995.1). Lineage (GTDB taxonomy): Bacteria > Bacteroidota > Bacteroidia > Flavobacteriales_H > JAHEZO01 > JAHEZO01. The sequence goes on from JAHEZO010000003.1 coordinate 9,312, forward strand.
TATCTGATTCATTTCTCCTTGAATCAATAATACCGTAAATCATTTTATCAAACTTTTTTGATTCGGAATTGAATTGCCGGTTTGCCGGAGTCGGAAACCATAAAGGAATCCGGACGGCCCGCTTAATCCGGTCCATGGCAAAATGATTTGAAACAGAAACGGCATTTCGGATTTCCTCCAGTTTGCCACTCACATTTACACCAAAAAGCGCCTCGGCAACAATATCTAAGGTAACCTCATTCATCTCATCCGTAATGGTTATCACCCCTCCATAATTGTATTTATTCTTCCATTTCTGCACAAGCTTTTCGGCCGAAGCGGTCATTTGTTTTGTAAGTGCCTCCAATTTTTCGCGATGAAATGCGGGCTGGGCCAACCTCCGTTGTTGCCGCCAGAAATCTCCTTCGCTGGTAAGCAAACCGTTTCCTAAAAAAATTTTTAAAACTTCATAGCCAAAACTTTTAATATAGTTGCGGTTATTTTCCTGCAAAATATATTTTACATAATCAGGATTGGTTGTGAAACATAAAGAATGACTTATCACCTCTGTTCTGAAAATATCTCCATGCAGTTTTTGATTTTTTTCAACAAAGCCGATAATGTCTTTTTTAACATCAAGGCTGTTTTTCATAAACCATCCTCCCGAAACTTTTGGAAGTGGTTTGGCTGTTTTGGTTTTGGCGGAAATGGTTTTGGATGAATTTTCAGTTAGCATAATGATCTTTTTTCATTGGGAAATTATTTTGAAAGGAGATAAAGTTTTCCTTATCATGCAAACATAAAGAAGTTCTGTGAAAAACCGGAAAAAGTTTCGGGCTATACCCCTTTAGAGCGTGTTTAAATTTATTTCCACTGTGGACTCGGGTGAAATTTTTTTGCTTTTCTCTCTGTAAAAATTTTTACCGGAGTGATTCGCAGCCGATGGGCAGAGTACCAGGGTTTAAATGCCGCATCATGAGAAAAAATAAACTTACTAAATTTACATCAAAAACGTATGCCTGTCCGGGGACCCTTGGTTAAAAAATTAAAGCAAATTACATTGCCTTTTTTGTTTTTTTATTCAACCATTTTATTTTCCCAATCCGCTGGAGATTCTTTATTCAACACGTTAAAAGTTCACTCGGTGCAAATTAATTTTCAGCAATCAAATTACTGGACTTTGCTCACCGGTAATAAAGCTTTTGATGATGCGAATGATTCCTCCACTTATATTCCTGCCCAAATAAATATTGACGGCACTATTCTGGATTCGGTAGGAATTCAGTTTAAGGGAAATTCTTCTTATTACAATTATCCCGGAAATAAAAAACCTTTCACACTTTCGTTTGATCAATACGACACCCTTCAGAAATACGATGGATTAAAATCAGTAAACCTGAACAACCTTTACCAGGATCCGTCCTTTATGCGCGAAAAACTATTTCTTGATTTTATGAATGAAAAAGGGCTCAATGCCCCGAGGGCCAATTTTGCAAGAGTTTTTATCAATGGTACCTATTGGGGTTTATACTATCTGAGCGAAAGAGTGAATAAAACATTTTGCAAAAGCCGTTTTGGCAATAAAGACGGGAACTTATTTAAGGGGGATGGAACTGGTTCTGCCTGTGCCAATCTGGAATATCACGGAGTGATGTCGCCCTACTATAATTGCTATACACTTAAAACGAATACCAGCTCAAATGATTGGTCGGGTTTGGTTAACCTCACCTACCAAATTAATAACAGTCCCGATGGAAGTTTTAAAGATTCATTGGATGCTGTTTTAAATACCAATTCATTTATCGGTTCATGGGCTGCATGCAATATGTTTGTTGATTTCGATTCTTATGCCTTCAGGTTTGTACATAATTACTATATATACCAAAACACCTCGACAAATAAATTTGAATGGATAACATGGGATGTGAGTACTGCCTTTGGAATGGATGTACCCGGAACCGTTCCCTCCGTTGAATCGAAAAGCATTTTTTACATTGAACCACCCGAAACTTACCGGCCCCTGGCTAACAGGATGTTGAACGACTCGTTTTATAAAAATCAATACCTGAATTTTATTTGCAGCTACCTTCAGGATTTTAACCCTGCGGTTTTGAACCCAAATATAGACAGCATTTATAATTTAATAAAAGCAGATGTTTATTCCGATTCTCTCAAAATGTTTTCCAACAGCAATTTCGACAACAATATTTCCTCCAACATAACCATAAATTCTCTTACTTATCCCGGATTAAAATCTTTTATTCAAAACCGGAGCGCTTCCATTCAAAACGAACTAAACTCCCTTGGAATTAACTGCAGTTTATTCTCCTCCGCTGAAAACCCGGGAAATTCTGTAAATGAAATAAAAGCATTTCCAATTCCGTTTTCTTCCCGGTTAACGTTGGAATATTTCCTTGAAAAATCCGAAAAAACATCCATCGTAATTTTTGATTATCTGGGAAGGGAATTATTAAAAACGGAAAGCAAACAGGAGGCCGAAGGATTAAAAAAGGTAATAATAAATACCGAAAACTTCCGTTTGGGCGGGATATATTTTTTAAAATTGCAAATTGGTCATGAAATAATTACAAAAAAATTGATTTGCCAAAATTAAAAACCCTGATTATGAAAACACTTAGTCAATTTTTTGTTCTTCTTTCACTTTTTACTTTGTCGGCAAAAACTTTTTCGCAGGAAAAGAAAAGAAAAGAAACCATCACAGTTCAAACATCTGCTCAATGCGAGCAATGCAAGGATCGTTTGGAAAAAAAACTGGCTTATACCAAAGGGGTTAAAAAATCGAATTTGGATTTAAATACAAAAGGGATAACCGTAGTTTATAATCCCAAAAAAACAACCCCGGAAAAGATAAGAGAAATTATTTCCAAAACCGGTTATGATGCTGACTCAATTGCAGCGGATGCCGGTGCCTACCAAAATTTACCTGGATGTTGTAAAAAGGGGGGCCATTAGCAACAAAAAGGCAATCCATTTTTTTAGGAGAAGATTTATTGGTTGGGAGAATTTCATTGGGCAATAAACAATTTCTTTGTCAAATTTATTTTGTGGTTTTAACTTGCACTAATGTGGGTCTCCCGGAATTACATTCTCACCGGCAATTCGCCTTGTTTCACGGTCAGTTTCAACAAAATCAGAATAGGTAGGATGCTGAATAAAAGGCACGTTATTTAAACAGAATTCTATGAGATCGGGGATTCGGAGAAAGCCAATTTTATTTTTTAAAAAAGCCTCCACTGCAATTTCATTTGCTGCATTTAGAATACATGGAGAATTTCCTCCCGTTTTAAGCACATCATAGGCCAGGCCCAGGGAACGGAATGATTTAATATCGGGTTGTTCAAAAGTTAGCGAAGGATATTTTTGAAAGTTGAACCTTGGAAATTCAGTTTTAAATCTATAGGGAAATCCAAAGGCGTAATGGATTGGAAGCTTCATATCCGGTAAACCCATTTGCGCTTTTATGCTTCCATCCTCGAACTGAACCATTGAGTGAATGATGGATTGGGGGTGGATAATAACATCTATCATATCGGGTTTTACATTAAAAAGCCAATGTGCCTCAATTACCTCAAGCCCTTTGTTCATTAAGGTTGCAGAATCAATAGTTATTTTTGCTCCCATTTCCCAATTGGGATGTTTAAGGGCCTGCTCCCTGGTTACATGTTCAAGTTCATTTTTTGTTTTTCCTCTGAAAGGTCCACCCGAAGCGGTAAGGTAAATTTTTTCAATTTTATTGTGGAATTCACCGGCCAGACATTGAAATATTGCCGAATGCTCGGAATCTACAGGATAAATATTTACTCCTTTTTCTTTTGCCTTTTTTGTAACCAATTCGCCTGCCACAACCAGGGTTTCTTTGTTGGCTAATGCAATTTGCTTTCCGGCTTCAATGGCGCTCAGGGTTGATTTTAAACCGGCATAACCAACAATGGCTGCCAAAACCAGATCAACCGTTTCCATTTGCACTACCTCGGATAAAGAATCCTCCCCCGAAAAAACTTTTATTCCTGCCGGCTGAAGTTCATCCGCCACAATTTTGTATTTGTCATTATCTCCTATTACCACACAGTTTGGGTTAAATTCCTTAGCCTGCCTGATTAAAAGGTCAGCATTGCTTTTTGCGGCCAGAATTTCAACTGCAAATAATTCGGGTTGGGCCCTTATTACCTCGAGGGCCTGTGTACCTATGGAACCCGTGGAACCAAGAATGGCAATATTCTTTTTGGGTAATTCTTTCAAACCAAAAATTTTAAGGGAGCCAAAGTTAAAAAGAATTAGACCAGTAAGTAAAATCTGATGTGCCCGGTGGATGGGGTAATTCTCACCTATGCCTCTTCCTCTGAAAAGCTTTTTGAAACGGATTAGGATTACTGATTAAGTTTTTATCAAAAAGTGTAAATCCGCTCAACAAAATTTTTTTAATACCCCTGACAAAAATCATATTTGTTTACTAAAAAAATAGAATACATTTGCATCGTTATTTAGAATTAATCTAAATAATAATTTTAACCACTTAACTTAGATTTTAACAATGAAAAAGTATGTTTTTCTTGGGATATTATCCTTTTCAGCCATCCTGAATCCGGCCAAAACCCAGGATCGTCATTTTGCCTGGACCTATGAAAGCATCACCCTTCCAAAAGGATCTTTTGATTTTGAGCCATCCTTTATTTACAGTGCGGGGAAAGAAAATTTTTATAACAGATTATTCACCGCACTGGAATTTGAGACCGGACTTACCGACCATCTGCAAACGGCCTTTTACTTTAATGCGGTTAAGTCAATGGCGGCTGTTGCCGACTCGAATAATCTGATAACAGGCCTTTCAAGCAGCAGCAGTATATCCATTTCAAATGAATGGAAATTGAACATTTTGAACCCCTCTTCTTCGCCCGTTGGATTTGGGTTATACGGGGAATACACCCTTTCGGCAGAGGAAATAGAGATTGAATACAAATTACTTCTGGATAAAAAAATGGAAAAGGATCTCATTTCATATAACCTGGTAGGCGAGCATGGATTTGAATTTATTTTCGAAAACGATGGTAGCGGAAAGGGAGAAATTGAAACAGAGAAAGAAATTAAATTAGAAAATGACCTCTCTTACATGCACATGTTTAAGCCCACTCTTGGTTTGGGAATTGAAATAAGGAACCATAATATTATTGAAAAAGGGGAATTGGAATTTGCACCGGTTTTCGCAGGGCCCACATTATTTTTTTCAACCTCAGGGGAAACGGGAAACGACTTTTTTTTTATTATTAATGCCCTGCCCCAATTAACCAACATTGCCGGTGAGCGGGTTGGGAAACTTGATTTAGAAGATCACGAAAAAATTGAAGCCAGGGTTTGTTTGGGTTTTACCTTTTAAATATAATGAAATATTTAATTATTGTTTTTTGTTTGTTTGGATTTGTACTTGCCTGTAAGCCCGGTTTGTTAATTCCTGTGGAAAAGGATGTGCAAAGGGCACAGGAAAGGTGGCATGATATGGATTTGCAAACACTAAAGAATGCTCATAAACTGTACCTTTTAAAATGCGGAAAATGTCATTACACCTATAACCCAACAAATTATTCTGAAGAAGCGTGGTTAAAGCGAATGCCCGATATGAAAAGAGAAGCCAAACTTGATTCTGCTGAGTTTAAGCTTTTGACAAAATACGTTCTTACAATGAGGGAGGCTTCTAAATCCTCAAATAATGAAAGGTAATCAGTCTTGCCTTTTAGTTTGGGGAAAAAGCCACAATTACCTTGCAGCTCTGTAGTGTTCCCGAACCCTCTGAGGCACTGTGTTGACTCCTTATAGTGTATTCGTGGCCTTCCGTTAAAGCTACAGAATTTGTGGCTGAGGAAAAAATCGGGTTGCTGTTACCAGTATGTGTAACGGTGATTGTGAGTCCCGTAGTTAATGAGGTTGTGGTATCAAACAAATCAAGTGTGTAAGTGGTTGTTGAGGGGCTGGCAAGGCTGTTGTCTCTAATTGACAACCAAATTTTTGTAGCCGTTCCGTTCACCGGACAATACCAAAGGTTATCCGAACCAATGGCAGAAAGAATTGTTGCTGCATTGTCCTCCGGAGTCATAATGCTTACTCCGGCCCAGTTATAAGCCCCATTGGAGGGATCTGCACTCCAGAAGTATCTTGTTAAAGTTCCGGAGGCAGGAGAAAGACTTCCTGCCACCCAGGTTAAAAACAAACTTTCTCCTCCGCCTGATCCGGCAGGGCCGGTTGCACCTGTGGGGCCAATATTTCCGGTTGAGCCATTTACACCATCATTCCCACTTGTTCCGGTTGCCCCGGTATTTCCTGTGGCACCAGTTATGCCATCAGCTCCATTGATTCCCGAAGGCCCGATCAATCCCGTAGGGCCTGTTGCACCATCACTCCCTGTACCTCCGGTAGCCCCGGGTACCCCCGAAGTTCCTGTTGGACCTATGTTTCCCGTAGCTCCCGTTGGGCCGGTAATTCCATCGATTCCATTATTTCCGGTTGGCCCCGTTAATCCGGTTGAACCTGTTGGGCCGTCAGTTCCTGACGTTCCGTTTGCTCCTGTTGGGCCCTGTGAACCCGTTGGCCCGGTTGGTCCGGCAGAAGAAGATGTGATAAGTGACCTCCATATATTACCATCAAAATAATAAAACACATTGTCGGCTGTTTGATAAATTAACAATCCGGTTGCCGGATTTCCGGGAAGGGATGCAACGTTTACGGTATTGGTATCCGTCCTTGGAACTAATAATCCTTTGGAGCTTGATTGAATTTCAAGGGCAGAGGTGGGGTCGGGAGTTAAAGTTCCTATGCCCACATTTTTGTTTTGTGCATAAACAGAATAAAAAAAAATTCCAAGGGCAAGGGACAGAAATTGTTTGCGTTTTATTTTCATATTACCAATTTGATGTATTAGAGAAGTAACTCTATTGGGGTTGATACGTTTAGGATTTAGGAGTTTAGGGGTTTAAGGGTTGAAGAGTTAAAGGGTTGAAGAGTTTAAGGGTTGAAGAGTTTAAGGGTTTAAGAGTTTAAGAGTTTAAGGGTTTAAGAGTTTAAGGGTTGAAGAGTTTAAGAGTTTAAGAGTTTAAGAGTTTAAAAGTTGAAGAGTTTAAAAGTTTAATTCTTAAAGTTCATAATAATAGATTCAATTTCTTCCGTTGTTTTAAATAGCCTTACCGGTTAAGTTTGGAAATATTAAATATATATGTTTCAAAAAATAGTTAACATTTTTTATCTAACCACAAAAGCTCAAAACTATAAACCCATAAACCATAAACCATAAACCCATAAACTAATAAACTGATAAACTTTTTAACTCATAAACTAAATTAGGTATTGAAACAAATCTGGCCGGTCATTTAAATATTCTCCCAGAAAATTTTTGTTTTTCATGCGGTTTATCAAAGGAGCAAAATCCTCTTTCCTTTTAAGCTCCACCCCTACCACAGCCGGTCCTTTTTCGCGGTTGTTTTTTTTCGAATATTCAAAATAAGTGATGTCATCATCCTTACCTAAAACATCATTCAAAAATTCACGCAATGCACCTGCCCGCTGCGGAAAACGGATAATAAAATAGTGCTTTAATCCTTCGAACAAAAGGGCCCGTTCTTTAATTTCTTCCATCCTGGTTATATCGTTATTGCTTCCGCTGACAATACAAACCACATTTTTTCCTTTAATTTTTTCTGAATAAAAATCAAGGGCAGAAATTGATAAAGCACCGGCCGGCTCAATAACAATCGCGTCCTTATTGTATAGTTTTAAAATGGTGGAACAAACTTTTCCCTCAGGGACAAGGATAAGCTCATCCAAAACATTTTTGCAGGTTTCAAACGTAAGTTGTCCCACCCTTTTAACTGAGGCCCCATCCACAAAAGTATCAATGGTATCAAGAGTAACCAGTTTGTTTTTTTGCAATGATATTTTCATTGCCGGAGCCCCGGCAGGCTCTACCCCAATGATTTTTGTTTTTGGGCTTAAAAGTTTAAAAACACTTCCCACCCCCGAAGCTAATCCGCCCCCTCCAATTGGCAAAAAAAGAAAATCAATGGGCTTTTTTGAATCCCGGATAATTTCCAAAGCAACGGTTGCCTGTCCTTCAATTATTTTTTCGTCATCGAATGGATGAATGAAGGTGAGTTGATTCAAATTGCAAAAGTCATTTGCTTCCTTAAATGAATCATCATAAGAATCTCCTGTTAAAATAATTTCGGCAAATTCTTTACCGAACATTTTCACCTGATTAATTTTTTGTGCGGGTGTGGTTTGAGGCATAAATATTTTGCCTTTTGTCTTAAGTGCCCGGCAGGAATAAGCAACCCCCTGGGCATGGTTTCCGGCACTGGCGCAAACAATTCCCTTTTCCAATTGAACTTTGCTGAGGGATTTTATTTTATTGTAAGCCCCTCTTATTTTATAAGAACGCACAATTTGCAAATCTTCGCGTTTTAAAAAAACATTTGCCCGGTGTTCCTCAGAAATGTTGAGATTAAACATAAGGGGGGTGGGAAGAATTACCGGTTGCAGGACTGATGCGGCTTTGTTGATTTTTTTTATGTTACAAATCCATGGAGGCATTTTACTACTATATAAATAAAGTTTTTAAATTGAGTTTTGGATAAGGTTTAAAATATCATTCTAAAAATAAAAAGGTTTACTTTTTCATCTTGCCACAAAAACACAAAAGCTGTGTTTGCACTTTCTTTTTATGCAAAACTCAGGCTATTAATAACCATCTCATTTATTTCCCGGCCGGAGTTTTCTAACCTGAGCACCTGCCTGCCAAAGTTCGGAATCGTGAATTTCCTTTAATTCTTTCGAGAGGTTTTCCCTGTAATCAGGCTTTTTATTTGCCCTGATCACTATTTCGGCTTCCTTGCCGGTTGCAACACTTTGATATAATTCTTCGAAGAGAGGAGTAACAATATCCCTGAAACGATGCCTCCAATCGAGGGCGCCACGCTGGGCGGTGGTGGAAGTGTTAGCATACATCCAATCCATCCCGTTTTCGGCCACAAGAGGCATTAAACTTTGAGTTAGCTCTTCCACCGTTTCGTTAAAAGCCTCGGAAGGAGAATGGCCATTTTTTCTTAAAACGTTAAACTGGGCTTCAAACAAACCAGCCAGGGCTCCCATTAAAATCCCCCTTTCTCCGGTAAGGTCTGAAAATACTTCTTTTTGAAAATTTGTTTCGAATAAATACCCCGACCCCACTCCAATTCCAAGTGAAATTACCCTGTCTTTTGCCTTTCCGGTAGCATCCTGAAAAATGGCATAGCTGGAATTTAACCCTTTCCCCTGAAGAAATAATCTTCTCAATGAAGTACCCGAACCCTTGGGTGCCACTAAAATTACATCAACATCAGCAGGGGGAATTATCCCTGTTTGTTCCTTATAAGTTATACCGAACCCATGCGAAAAATACAAGGCCTTACCTTTTGAAAGGTGCTTTTTAACTATAGGCCAGCATTGGATTTGCCCTGCATCGGAAAGCAAATACTGAATGATGGTGGCTTTTTCACAGGCCGCCTCAAGATCAAAAAGATTTTTTCCTTCTATCCATCCATCTGCCAGGGCATGATCCCATGATTTCGAATTTTTCCGTTGGCCCACAATAACATTAAAGCCGTTATCACGTAAATTAAGCGACTGCCCGGGGCCCTGAACTCCGTACCCAATTACCGCTATCACCTCATCTTTGAGAGTATCCTGTGCTTTTGCAAGGGGAAACTCCTCTCTGGTAACAACGTTTTCTTCCACTGAACCAAATTTGATTTTTGCCATAAAATAAATTAATTTGTAAATGATTTAATTAGCTAATTAGTTAACAAGTTAATTACTTTCAAAACTTTTTATCCCTGGTGTGCTTCCTCCAGTTCCTTTAAATAAATTGATAATTCTTTCATCGGTTTGGTGATAGCCACTCTACCGGACCTTGCAAATTCGAGAACTCCAAAAGGTTCGAGTTTTTTAAATAAAACCTGTGTTTCGTGCTTATGCCCTGTCTTTTCAATAACAATATAATCTCTTGCCACTGAAAGAATCCTGGCATGATTATCACGCACGATTTTTTCAATATTGTTCTCACTGTTAAGGGAGGAGGTTTTTAGCTTGTAAAGAGCTATCTCCTGATGCACAACATCCCGGTCTTCGTGAACAAATGCCTTTAAAACCTCCACGAGTTTTTCAATTTGTTTAACCACTTTTTCTATTTGCTCCCTGGTGGTTTTGCAAACAATAGTATACCGGTGTACATCCTTTATTTCCGATTCTGAAGCGGTAATACTTTCAATATTCAGATGTCTCCGTGTAAAAATTATTGTGATGCGGTTAAGCAGGCCGATTTTATTTTCGGTGAAAATAGAAAGGGTAAAAACTGTGCCTTCCGATGCGTCTCCGTTTTGATGAACCTCTGTTTTATTCATGTTTTTTTTTCTTTTTTTTTCCAAAGAGACGCCCTTGTAGGGCGTCTTTACGGTTTTATCGTGCCTTCCTGTTCGATGATATCCTCCTATAGGACGCCCTTGTAGGGCGCCCCTACGGTTTTATCGTGCCTTCCTTTGCGAGGATATCCTCCTATAGGACGCCCTTGTAGGGCGTCCCTACGGACCTATCAGATCTCATGGTGGGTGCCCTTCCTTTCATGCCTGGAGACGCCCTTGTAGGGCGTTTCCATGGGACTATCAGATCTCACGGTGGTTGCCCCTCCTTTCATACCTGGAGACGCCCTTGTAGGGCGTCTTTACCGGGCTTATACGGAAAGGACTACTCCAGCCTTATCTCCGATACTGAAGCCCCTGTTGGTATCATCGGAAAAACATTGCCTTCTTTTTCTACCACCACCTCTAAAAGAAAAGCCTCTTTATGTTTCAGCATTTCTGTAATCGAGTTTTCCAAAAGGCTTCTTTCGGTTACTTTTTTTGCATTTATCCCAAATCCTTTTGCAACGGCCACAAAATCGGGGTTTGTCATTTCGGTAAAGGAATATCTTTTTTCAAAAAACATTTCCTGCCACTGACGAACCATACCAAGGAAATTATTATTCAGGATAACAATTTTTACTGCCGCTTTAGTTTGAGCAATGGTTCCAAGTTCCTGCAGGGTCATTTGAAAACCACCGTCACCAATGATGGCAATAACCTGTTTATTCGGGGCAGCAGTTTTTGCTCCTAAGGCAGCCGGAAGTGCAAAACCCATGGTTCCCAGTCCACCCGAAGTAACATTGAAACTTTCATCTTTGTAATTAAAATACCTCGAAGTTACCATCTGGTGTTGCCCCACATCCGAAACAATAACAGCATTACCATTGGTTTTTTCGGAAATGATTCTAATTGCCTCAGCCATTTTTAATTTTCCGGAACCCGGGTGCAATTCATTTCTTCCAACTTTTTCGAATTCCAATTTATTTCCTTCATCAAACTTTTGCAGCCATTCGGCATGAGAATTTTTTTTCGCCAATGGTATAAGGGCTTTCAGCGCCTCTTTCGCATCGGAATTAATGGCAACATCAACCTTTACATTTTTGTTTATTTCGGCCGGATCAATTTCAATGTGAATTATTTTTGCCTGCCGGGCATACTTGCCCAAATTCCCCGTTACCCGGTCGTCAAATCGCATCCCGATAGCAATAATTACATCGCTTTGGTTGGTTAAAATATTTGGAGAATAATTCCCGTGCATTCCAAGCATCCCTGCATAAAGAGGGTGATTTACAGGAAAACTTGAAAGGCCAAGTAAAGTACAGGCAACGGGGATTCCGGTTTTTTCAGAAAATGTTTTCAATTCTTCTTTTGCTCCTGAAAGTAATACACCCTGGCCAGCCAATATAAGTGGTTGTTTCGCATTGTTGATCAGTTTGGAAGCAGATTCAACAGATTCAGGGTTAAATTTTGGAAAAGGAATATAACTTCTGATTTTTCCACATTTTTCATATCTGAATTCCAGATTTCCGAACTGGGCATCCTTTGTAATATCAATGAGGACAGGACCAGGCCGACCGGTTTTTGCAATAAAAAATGCCTTGGCAACTGCCTCAGGAATTTCCTCTGCTTTAGTAACCTGGCAATTCCACTTTGTAACCGGCATAGATATTCCGACAACATCGGTTTCCTGAAATGCATCGGTTCCGAGAAGATGAGAAGAAACCTGGCCTGTAATACAAACAAGAGGAGTAGAATCAATTTGAGCATCGGCAATTCCTGTAATTAAATTGGTTGCTCCGGGCCCAGATGTGGCAAAACAAACTCCGGGTTTTCCGGAAACCCTTGCATAACCCTGAGCGGCATGAACAGCTCCCTGCTCATGTCTTACCAGAATGTGATTTATTTTATCCCGGTAATCATAAAGTGCATCGTAAATGGGCATTATTGCCCCTCCCGGATACCCGAAAATTGTTTCAACATTTTCTTCTATCAGGGAAAGGATTAAAGCTTCAGCACCGGTAATTCCGGCATTTTTCTTATAAATTTTTTTAGGTTTTGTAATAGTTTTTTCTTTCATTTTATAATCCATCAGTTAAGCATCCTTCGGATGCAGTTGAAACAGACTTGGCGAATTTATACAATGCCCCGCTATTTACTTTTAATTTTGGTTGTTTCCATTTTGATCTTCGTTCCAAAATTTCCTTTTCGTCAAGATGAACTTCAATACTGTTTTTGGTTGAATCAATTGTAATTTCATCTCCATCTTTCAGAAGTGCAATCATTCCGCCATCCTGGGCTTCGGGGGTAATATGCCCAACAACAAAACCATGTGTTCCCCCGGAAAACCGTCCATCGGTAATTAAAGCCACATCGTTTCCTAAACCAGCACCCATTATAGCAGAGGTTGGCTTTAGCATTTCGGGCATCCCCGGACCACCCTTCGGCCCTTCATACCGAATTACAACCACATCGCCTTTCTTAACTTTGCCATTTAAAATCCCTGCGGTGGTTTCGAATTCACTGTTAAAAACCTTTGCTTTGCCAATAAATTTTTCTCCCTCTTTTCCGGTAATTTTTGCTACAGCACCTTCTTTAGCCAGGTTGCCAAAAAGAATCTGAATATGGCCGGTTTTATTTAGTGGATTACTTAACGGTTTTATTACATCCTGATTTTTTGGAAGGGGTTTTATTTTTCTCAGATTTTCTTTTAGGGTTTTCCCGGTGATGGTTAAACAATCTCCATGAAGAAAATTATTTTCGAACAAAAGCTTCATTACTGCAGGAGTGCCACCAATGCGGTGAACATCTTCCATTAAATATTTTCCGCTGGGTTTTAAATCGGCAAGGAAAGGAGTTTTATCGCTGATTTTCTGAAATTCATTCAGGCCGAATTTTATTCCTGCGGTTTTTGCGATGGCAATAAAATGAAGTACTGCATTCGTTGATCCTCCTAAGGCCATCACAAGGGTAATGGCATTTTCCAATGATTTTTTTGTAATAATGTCGAGGGGCTTAATATCCTTTTGAAGCAGGTTTTTCATTTCCTTGCCAGCCTCGAAACATTCAATTTTTTTCTCCTTACTCAAGGCCGGATTCGAAGAACTGAAAGGAAGGGACATTCCCAAAGCCTCTATTGCCGAGGCCATCGTATTAGCAGTATACATTCCTCCGCAGGCACCAGCACCCGGACATGCATTTTTTACAATGTTTTTAAATTCCCGGTTCGAAATTTTTCCGGCATACTTTTCACCAAGGGCTTCAAAAGCTGAAACAACATTGAGGATTTTTTCTTTATAACAACCGGAAGCAATGGTGCCACCGTAAACCAATATCGAAGGGCGGTTCAGCCGGCACATGGCCATCAGGGCACCGGGCATATTTTTATCACATCCCACCACGGCCACCAATCCGTCATAACTCTGAGCATTCATTACAGTTTCAATGCTATCGGCAATAATTTCCCTCGAAGGAAGGGAATATCTCATCCCCGGAGTACCCATCGAAATGCCATCACTTACTCCGATGGTGTTAAAAATTAATCCGATTAATCCCGAATTATTGGTCCCGTTTTTTACCAAACCGGCTAAATCATTTAAATGCATATTGCAGGGATTTCCATCAAATCCGGTGCTTACAATTCCCACCTGTGCTTTTTTTAAATCTTTTTCCTTTAATCCCAAGGCATAAAGCATGGCCTGAGCGGCAGGCTGGGTTTCATCCTGTGTTACTGTGCGGCTGTATTTATTAATCATGATTAAAGTTTAATATATTTTCTTTTAAATACGCAGTCGGAGCCGGCAGATATTGAAAGCAAAAAAATTCCAGGAGGCAAAGGTGGTAATTCAAGAGTTAATACTGTATCTGAATTCCGCACATTTTTTTCAACCGCCCCCCTGCCGGTAATATCATGCAAAACTATACTTAAATTTTTATGCCCTGCCGGGGTAAAAATTGCAAATTGGGAAAAATCCGAATTCGGAAATGCAATTATGCCCGATTCAATGGAGTAACTTACCGATATAGGATTAAATTGTTGGAAACTGCCATTGACATCCACCTGAATTAATTTAAAATAATTTATTCCGGCCAGCGGATTTTCGTCAATAAAGCGATAATAATTAATAGTGGAAGAATTCCCTGAGGCACTCATGGAGTCGATGGTAAAGTATGTTTTTAAATCGGCTGACTTAAGCAGAAGAAAATAATCCGAATTAATTTCGGATGCCGTGGACCAACTGATAAAAATTTTGTTTTCTTTTAAAATAGCGTTAAATGAAATCAGGTCAACCTGCAAAGGAGCATTTGATTCATATGCACCCCGCCATGGCCCATTGCATGATCCACATGGAATGGCCACAGTACCCGAAGCCCTGCTCACTCCATCAATATCCACCGTTATTCCGGTTGTGTTTATTCCATTAGATTTTACATCTGCAGTGGTGGCCGAAGGAACATTTCCGGCAGGGGCAATAGTAATGGTTCCGTTTATATCATTTGCTCCTTTTGGAATGGCCTGCCAGCCCGCAAAAGAATAATCCTGTGCTGCTCCTGCCGCTCCCCAATGCACGCATTTGTTTACATTGTCGGAAACTTCGAGATAATTGTAATCCCAGGTTCCTACCGGACTGGATTTTACCTGCTGGAAAGCATAATTAAAGCCGGAACCTCCGGTTCTTTTATTCTGAAAAATATTATTTTTTACATTGAAAGCAGATCCATCGCTATTATTTAAATAGTATGAACTGCTGGTGGTTGACCCTCCGGATGTTCCTGCCATTTTAATCGTGTTGTGGTATAATTCGGGAGCCCCGTTGGTAGCTCCTGATCCCCAATAAGAATAAATTCCATACATTGAAACCGAATTGGTATTGGTAGAATTATCGAGTACCATGGCATTATTGTGGTATTTAAAATTATTCGAGATGGAAGCCGAATTATTATATTGAAAAACTCCTGCAATTATTCCCGAACCTCCGGTTGAAAGGTTTGAAATTGAATAGATGTGATTTTGTTTAAGATTAAAGCTTGCCCCCGCATCCCCGAAAAAAATTCCCGATATCAAATTATTTATTGCGGTATTATCGGTAAGAGATAAATCATTGATGGTATTGCCGGTAATGGAATTATCAGAGGATGTCCCATTGGTACATAAAAAATTCAGGGCTGAAACTGAGGGGGCGGTAGTAGAAGCATATTTTGAAGCTGAAGTAATGTTTGCTATGGAATTATTTGTAATGGCACAATATTGAGGATTTCCGGAGGAAGGGCCAAAATAAATTCCGTAAAATTTATTGCTTGTGCCGGTATTTGTAAGGTTAAATTGCCTGATATTATTGCTGCTGAAAGTATATGTATTTGCACCGGCAGGTGTATAGGAATCGGTGAAATAAATTCCAAATGTTGAGCAATTGGCTGCGATACTAATATTGTTTGAAGAGCTTCCCCCGATTAAATTTGAATTTATTGTTGCAGGTCCAACTCTCGAATCAACATAAATAAAATAAATTGAGGTGGCTCCGCTAATAGTAATGTTGCTGATAGAGTTTCCCGATATATCAAAATTCCCGGCCCGGTTATAAACCGTATTACCATTGGAAATTAATTTAAAAGAGGAAGTGGCCGTTGAACTTATATTTGAAAAAACATTTCCTGTGCAAACCAAAAGGCTGTACTGAACGCCCCCGTTGCTTACCGTTTGATTTAAGCCCAGTTCATTGAGGATTCCATAAATCGGAACTGCAGAAACGGTGGAAATTTTAAAGTTTTGAAAAGTATTGTTAGTGATGGTTTGGGTAATGGAAGAAACATTTCTGTCGGAGGTGGTGCTGTAGTCAGTTATCCATTCTTCCTTCATTCCGGCAATAATATCCATATTGTCGGCTGCTCCATTTCCAAAAGTATTGTTATCAATAGTGGCATCCACACTGCATAAATTTTCAACCAGGCAAATTTTTCCGGAGGTGTTAGATCCGGATACTTTAACCCCCCCCATGGTATTGTACCCCACGTTAACGGCACCGGAAGTACCTGCAATTTTTATTAATGAAAAGGATCCCTGCGACCCTGAATTGGCTGAATTATCCGCAATGCTTATTCCATCGGAAGATGACCAAACTCCGGATGTTGAGCCAATGGTATTAGGACTTGATTGAGTACCAATGGTAATGGAAGCTGCTCCGGAGGTATTAATAGCGGTAAACAAGGGGACAGAAGTGCTTGTTGAAGTAAAGGAAATATCGTTGATAATGTTTCCGGTAATCGTAATTGAAGTGCTTGCCCCTGCATCAATTCCGCTAAAAGTAGAAGCTCCGGTTTGAGTGAGGTTGGTGAAACTATTGTCGGTAATACTAACGGTTGTAGCAGACCCCGAATGAATGAAAACCCCGTAAAATTTTGTGGATGTAGTAATGTTTTGAATGGTATTGGTATTTATATCTGCCGTAGTGCCTCTGAAATAAACACCATAAAAAGGATCTGCCGTACTTGTCCCCGAACAGGTAATATCTTTTATCTGATTTAAAGAAGCTGAGGGTAAAGTGGCTGTTGAGGATGAGCCATAATCAATTTTTATTGGCTGGAAGCTGGCACCTGAAGAAGAGCTGGTTTGGTTAATTTGCTGAATTACATTGTTATTTACTGTAAACGTCCCCTGGTATCCGAGGTAAATTCCCTGATGATAGTTTGCAGAGGCAAGAGAAAGATTATTTGCAGGAGAGGATGCTCCTATGGTATTGCCGTTGCAGGTCAAAGTGCCCGAATTATCAAGTTCTATAAAACTAACCCAGCATTTGGTGGTGGCTGATTGGGTAATGTTTGAAATGGTATTTGAGCTTACAACCAAGGTGCCGCTGCCTGTGGATGATTTTAGGAAACGCCAGTTTACATTAGAGGCAGATCCTGCGGTAGAAATAGAAATGTCGTTTATAACATTATCTGTTACCGTACATGATTTCCCTGTAGTAGAATTAAAATAAATCAGGTTGCCGCTGTTATTATCATTTACAGCCGCATTAAAGTTAATTCCCTGCAAAGTATTATTTGTAATTGTACAGGTGGTTGGTGAGGTTGTTGCCTGCGTGGATATTCCATAAAAAACATTTTTTATACCATAAACAATATTATTTGATGTTGTGTTTCCAATGGTGTTGTGGTCGATGGTTACCGAGGAATAATAATTTGCCGTGGCAACAGTACCGATAAAATATATGGAGGCGGGGGTGGAAGTGCTGGTTATTGAAATGGCCCCGAAAGTATTATAGGCTACGGAAACGGTTTGAGTGGTAATGGAGGTGGAAGTGTATATTCCCTGAAAAGGAGAAAGAGACGTGTTATTTGCAGCAACAATAATGCTGGCCGTTGCCCCGCTCGTTTCGCCAAACTGGTTTCCGTTTCCGGAAGAACCGATAATATAATTGCAGCTTCCAAATAAGCTGAAACCGGAAAAGGCGGCTTCTCCCGCAGTGGAATTGGTGGTGGTTACGCTAATATTTTTAATGGTATTTCCCGAAATGGTTATTGTTCCTCCGGAGGTGCTTGTTCCTGAGGTAACCACCGAAAATGTGTAAGCAGATGTATTAAGGGTAAACGGGGTTGCTCCAGCGCACAAGGCATCCTGACCTCCGAAATAATTTCCTGTAATGGTATAACCTCCTCCGCTGGTAAGGTAAACCATGTAAACTTTTGCTGCAGGGGTAAAGGCGGTGGATTGATAAAAGCTATTATTTGTTATTGAAAAAGAATTGGTATTAGCTGCGCAATAAATCCCCACCATTTTGAAATCAAATATCCTGCAATTAGTTATGGTATTTGCGCTGTTGGATTTTGAAGCCGTCCCATTTGATAAAATGGCATTCCCCACGAGCTTGGTGTTATCATCCGTTCCAATATAACAATTTGAAATCTCGTTATTGTTATTTCCGGAGGAACCGGTGGTGGTCGAAAATATTATTGCTCCGTCAGAAGTTGAACCTGCATTGGAGTTATAGGAAAATATCTTAGAATATTTAACGATGTTTGAGGTGGCATCGTTTCGGAATAATACCGTGCCGGCACCGCTGGAAGTGTTGGTATTTTTAATTACCAGGTCCTCGGTGGTTCCGCTGGCGTTCACTCTGCCATCGAGGGTAACATTATCTGCTCCGTTAAAATCTATTAAAGGTGAAGCTACACTGCCCGAAAGAGTATAGCCGGTTGCGGTTGGATAAATGGTTAATGAAGTCCAGGAACTTGTACCGGGCTGGTTTAAAACAGCCGATGCATTATCGGTAATGCTGGTTGTAATGGTAATAACAATGTTGTTCCCTCCCTGCGCCCCCTGGGCGTTAATGGCGGCAAAAGCTAATCTGAGATTTGCATAAGTTCCGTCCGCGCCTGTTGACCCGGCAACTGTGGCTTGTGAAAAAGATTTCAAAAACATTACAGAAAACAGAGTCATCAAAAAAATAATTATCAGATAGTCTTTTTTTAAAAACATTTAACAAAATTTATCCTGAAAAGGAAACTTTTTTCCTGTATTCATTTGCCAACAAAAAACCCTTTGTTTTCTTCCATTTAACTTTGAATTTTACTCCATCAACGGAATTGATTCCTGCCACTTCAGCAGCGGTGCCGGTAAAAAACGCCCCATCGGCAGTGATAAGTTCAGAGGGTTTAAAAAACCTTTCTGTAACTTCTATGTTTAAATTCCCTGCAAGTTCAATAATTGTTGCTCTTGTAATTCCCGGAAGAATATTTCCGAGCGGAGGGGTAAAAAGAATGCCGTTTTTTTCAAAGAAAAAATTCGCACCCGGGCCCTCTGCAACAAATCCATTCATATCGAGCATCAGAGCTTCGTCAAAACCTTTTTGTTTTGCTTCGGTAGTAGCAAGAATTGAATTGGTATAATGCCCGGAAACTTTTGCATCCACATGGCAGGATTTGGGATTGGGCCTTTGGAAAGAAGAAACCATAATATTCAATTGTTTATCTCCCAGATACTTTCCCCACTCCCAGGCAGAAATAAATAAATTGGCTTCATCAGTAGGAGTAAGTGACATATTAGCCCCCAGGTAAACAAGCGGGCGTATATATGCATCTCCCAGATTATTTTTTTTCAGGACCTGATACGTTATTTTGGTGAGTTCATCCGAAGAATAATTTAATTTAATGTGCATTTTTTTTGCAGAATACAAAAGCCGCTCAAAATGCTCCTTTGCTTTAAAAATTTTTACTCCGATGGAGGTATTATAAGAACGAATCCCCTCAAATACCCCGTTTCCATAATGAAGGGTTTGGCCGTAAAGGGAAGAATTGGCATTTTTAGCCCGGATGAATTTTCCGTTGAGGAATACTATTGTGTTTTCGTTGTAATACATATATAAAGGTTTAGTCAAAAAAAAACCATCCTTTTTTTAAGAATGGTTTTTGAAATATAAAAAAGTATTTTTTATACCTGCACCATCCATTTCCTGCGGCTAATTACTGCAAGGATAATTTGAATGATTATGGCACTGAATATTTTCATGTTGCTTTTGATTTGAAGTGCGAATGTACAATTAGTTTTAGAATTGGCTTTGGGGGTGATTTAAAAATTGGTTTCTTGGGCTTGCCCTCCGCGTTTTTTTTGCATCCAGGTTTGAAAGTTTAGCCTCTTTGCCCCATCGTAAAAAAAAAGAAATGCCACTAAAACACTAAACCACAAAATCCCACTAAATTAATTTTCCTAAATACATTTCATCTTTTTCCCACTTAATCATACAAAAGCTATTTTACCTTTCGTTCCATTCCATTATCATCATTTCTCATTGGAGAGGAAACATTTACCGGTCCGGGTTCAAAACGGATATCGGCAAATGGCGAAAGACGTTTTCCCACCATGGCATCCGCCACATTGCAGGTAATACTCCATTGAAAGGAGGTGTTTGAAGTTCCCCCATCCAGTTCAACCACATCAAATCCATTTTTTGTTTTGTTGGTAACATACACCCCCTTGCAATTCCCTTCCAACTGAACAAAAACCCTCAACGGATGTTTTTCGCTGATCATTACATTTTTTGCCAGTATGGGATCAATTTCAATGTGAGCTTTGCCATTGTTAAGTTTCCCTTCGCCATAATCCTGAAAATAAAATTCAGGAGTTTCGGGGGCATGAAGTGTTGCTGGATTTCCATTTAAATCGGGAACTGAAGTGGAAGTCGTTCCAACATTATTTTGCCAAATTTTATAATGAGTTCCCCCCACAGAGAATGCTTCAACCAGCGTAGTGCTGAAAGCGCCTCCCGCTCCATCACCTGCAACAAAATATCCACCTGCTGTTTGTCCGCTTGTGGCCGCTTGATAACCCGATAAGCCATATTCATTTCCTATAAAGGCACCACCGCAACCGGAGGCAGGGGCAGAACCGTTGGCATTGCTGGATTTTCCAACTACACCATAGGAAGAAGTAGCGAAAATGGCTTTGCCATAAACCCCATAAGCACCGCTATTTGGAGCATACCCATAAACACCCTGAAGGGTCCCGAAAAACGAACCTCCTGCTCCCCCGGCCACATTGGTATAGCTGCTCACATTATTTCCAATGCCAATTATTCCTGTTCCTGTAGTATTCAGGTTTGAACCATAAACTCCATATCCTGCCGATTGCTGGGTGGCTCCATAAAGTCCGATGCCCGCACCGGCACCGGAAGCTGCGGTATTTTGCCCTGTTAACCCCACACCGGCACTGTTACTATTGGAAATTACAGCCAAAGATGAAGCATTGCTCCCTAACCCATGAAGGGGATAGGACGGTGATGCGGTACCAAAGCCAATATTTCCGGTGGTTTGTTTCACTCTTAACCGCTCAATAGAATTAGTTCCGATTACAAAATCATTTGCTGCTGTTGCACCAATCCAGTTTTCGCTTCCCCCAATGGTTGAAGTGCCATAGGTTGCGGGAGTGGCAGGGTTTGTAAGTGTTGCATTCCCATTTAATCCCCAGGCACTTCCTCCTCCTCCTGACCCTGTTGGCCCTGTAACTCCGGTTGCTCCTGCAGTTCCTGTGGGGCCGGTTGTTCCAGCTCCCGTTGGGCCGGTGGCGCCTGTCCCGGTTGGGCCGGTGTTACCCGCCACACCTGTTGGGCCCGTGGGGCCGGTACTTCCTGTTGCCCCGGTTACTCCACCGCCTCCACCACCGGATGGGCCGGTAGGCCCCTGTGCCCCGGTTGGTCCTGTTGAACCATTGGAGCCTGTTGGACCTGCAATTCCGGTACCGGTGGGACCAGTGGCACCAATAGTTCCCGTGGGGCCCATTGGCCCGGTTGGGCCTTGAGAACCGCCTCCTCCTGAGCTAATGGATTTCCAAAAAGTTCCATCAAAATAGTAAAATACATTATCTAAAGTTTGAAAAATAAGCAGGCCTGTGGCCGGAGTTCCGGGGGCATTGTTTACAGTAACTGTATCTGTTCTTGGAATCAACACTCCTTTATCCGTTGATTTTAATTCAAGCAAAGCACTTTGATCGGGAGTAAGGGTTCCCACCCCAACATTCTTTGTTTGTGATTTTAAATCCTTGAAATTCAGAATTACCGAAAAGGCAATTAGGCCAAAAGCAAGAATTGGTTTTTTCATAAATGGGGATGTGTTATGTTTAACTAAATTATTGACCGAAGACGGAAGCTGGGAGCTGGAAGACGGAAGACCGAAGCTTGAAGTCTTTTTCCGTCTTCGGTCTTCCGTCTTCTGACTTCCAAAATCCTTTTGTTTCTTTTAATTCTATAAAGACAACTTTTGGAACAGGGATAAAATATTCCGGGTTTATTCTTTCACAATTTTTTGCAAAAATTTTCTTTCCGAATTTTCTCCCTCGGCAGATATTATGATAAAATAAATTCCCTGATTTATTCCGGTCAAATCAAATTGGTAATTCCCGTTTTTTTTAATTTTAAATTTATCCTTCCACACTTCCCTTCCGAGCAGGTCGGTTAATTTAATTTGGCAATTCAAATTTTCGTAACTTCTAATCTCAACATTCAGACTTTCGGTTACCGGATTGGGAAACACCTCTGCAAAAATATTTTCTTTTTCCGAATATGATAATGAAATTGTTTTTGAATAAATGTACCTTCCATCAAAGTCAGTTTGTTTAAGGCGGTAATACAAAATAGTTGAGAGTTGAGGGTTGAGAATTGAAGGGAGCTCTCTATCAACAAAAGAATAATCATTGGGGGAGGAAGAATTACCGGCTCCTTTTACCTTGCCGATGTTTGAAAAATAATGAGCATCCAGGCTTCTTTCAACAGCGAAATAATCGTTGTTGGTTTCGGAGGCGGTGGACCAGAAGAGGTGGGAATTACCCTCAATAAGGATACCTGAAAAATTCAAAAGTTCAATGGGCAAAGGGCTATACGCTTGACTACATGTGCTTGCCCAACTATACATTGAGTAACTTGCAGAATACTCATCGGCCCCAATATCGGGTGAAGAACGGGTATTGTCATCATAGTCTTTTGAAACACCCACATTCGTTCCTGAATTTATGGCCGGGCTTGAGCTTCCGATATGAAGGTCGGGGGAAGTGCCGGAGGGGCTTACGAGCAAGGGGTCAGATGATTGTCCGTTTATATCAAATCCGGTTCCGGAAGTGGGAGCAGGTGTTGCGCTCCAGGCTGCAAGTGTTGAATAATCCACATTTGTGGTGTTGTTACCCGCGCTTCCGTAATAAAAATTTGTTCCTGTGCCGTACACTAAATTATAATCGCACGTAACATTCACCGTGGAATTATAATTGAGTAAGTAAATGCCGTAATTTTTTCCTGTGCCGGCAGTGGTGGTTCTGTTATTAACCACAATATTATTTTTTATAGTGAACGCCTCGTATTGTGCGCTGCTCCAGTTAAAATAGCGCGCGATGCCGTAGGAATTCAGGTTATTGCCTCCCGTGTTATCGTTTGTGCCTTCTATGTAAACTGTATTGTCGTAGAAATAATATTTGAGCCAGCCGGTGTTATTGGAAGAGTTGTCATCCCAAATCCCGAATATGTAAACGTTTTTCACAGTGGTTCCATCGGGCTTCAGGCCGAGAGAAATCATATTATTTTGTACATAATAATTTGCTCCCGGTGAACTGCCGTTTCCCGAAGGCAAATCAATTCCAACCAGGCCTCCGTAATCACCGCTTCCGCCAAACCCATCGGGATAATAAAAATTATAAATCACATTATTCTGAATGGTAGTAGTTCCATAAGGACCTGCCATCGCCACAATTCCTTCTATGTATGCTTTGTTGGTTCCACCTGTCATGTTAATTTCCAACTCATAAACCTGATTATTGGAAATCATATGCGTGTGGGTTTCAGAATAAGAAGTGTTGAGTACAATACCTCCGATAATAATCATGTTGTAAATGGGCGAAGTGTTATATGAACTTCCGCCTGCAGGAATCGGCAAATACAAATTGTTGCGGTAATTGTTTGCCGAGATTAATCCGTTAACAATATTATTTGTAATTGTGTTGTCACCGATTTGCCCGGCAGTATAAGTCATGATGCCGATTATTCCATCGTACGTATATGTTCCGTTCGGGAACGCTCCATCAGAGGTCATATTGCAAACATTGTTTCCGCAAATAGTGGAGATTGCCTTACTTGAATTCAAGATCCCCAGCATCGTTCCGTACTGCCCTGCATGAATATTTCCATGGCTTGCAGTGGGGTCTCCAATACGGTTATTAAGAACGTTATAGGTTGCTAAAGTGGATGTGCCATCCACATTGATTCCGCAAAAAGTCTGAGAACCGGCATTGCTTCCCGTTGTATTGTCGAGATTAATATTTTGGATAATGTTAGCAGAAACGGAAACTGTCCCTCCCGAATTCACATAGATGCCTGTAAAATCCTGCGGGTTAATATCGTTATATCCTCTATGTCCTTTGTACGACATAGTGCCCGTTGCCTGCGCAGCATTTCCTCCAATGTAATTTCCGGAAATTGAGTTCCCGCTCGAGGTACTTCCTGCATTAAAACTTATTCCGGCTACAAAGGAAGATCCGGCAGGAATTGTAGTTGCATAAATGCTGTTTCCCGAAATTGTCCAATTGTTTCCACTGTTGTTGGATGTTACGCAAATTGCCGCGTTGGTAAAAACTCCGGACGCAGGGTAACTTCCGGCCAATCCCTGGAAATTATAAATATTGTTATTCATAATTTTAATATCAGAATTGGTTCCTGAAGCACTGGTTGCCAGAATTCCGTTATACTGATACGAAGAAAAATTTCCAATGTAGTTGTATTGAATTACATCGTTGTTGTTCCCACCGGTACTGAGTAAAATAGTTCCTGTTGTATTGGCAGGACTGCCCAATACTTTTACATATTCCAAAGTATCGGAAGTTGCTGCACTGATGAATCTGAAATTCGGATAGGAAGTTCCATTCGTTGTGTTGGTAATTGTCCATAAAATATTACTCATATTTCCGCTCCCTCCCGGTCTTCCGTCAAACGTGAGGCGGTCAACTCCGTTCAGGTCGATAAATGGCGCGCTGGCCGTTGCTCCGGAGGTAGTGAGCATTGATGAAATTCCTGAAGCGGGACGGATGGTTGCATTCCATGGTCCACCTGAATTGGTGAATTGATTAAACGTAACGGGAAAAGTTTCTCCGGTGCTCCCATCATAATCCGACTGAAGTTCAAAGATTACATTACCGGAAACAGCATAGGTGTTCAGCGCTTTGGCAACGTCAGTAACCTTCAGCAGGTGTCCTGAATTTCCTACCGTGTAAACTCCGCTCAGCGTTACTACCCCTGCTGTTCCCAAAACAAAATAACCCAAACTCGTTCCTACATTACTTGAAAGCACCGGTGATGGAGAAGTTCCTCCTCGCGTTACATAAGTTCCTGCCAGGGTAGAGGATTGCCCAACCCGGTTTGCAGTCCCGAGTGTTCCCTCGGTTAATCTTACAGTAGTAGTGTTCAGGAAACCTGATGAAGCTGATGCAGACCAATACCGATTCGTATTTAATGCCGACAATCCGAATCCTGCAGTTCCTCCTGAGTTAGCATCGAACACTTCGGCAGTAACAGTGCCTGCAACACTTGTGGTAGGATTAACAAGTTCAAATAAATTATAACTCCCTTTTCCTATAGGAAAAGTGTAGGTGCTTCCGGATCCAAGTGATGCAGGAAATGACCTTGTGAGAGGTCCATTCACATAAGAAGAGGCTGAACCGCCCGAAATTCCTCCCGTTGCCGTATTGTTTATCGTCAAAAGATTTGAAGAAGTAGTGGTAAGCAGCCCGTTTGTCAGCGTAAGAACTCCGGTTGTGCTCAGAGAAAGAGCCGCCCCAAGCGTTGCACCATTGGCACGGTTCATCGTTAAGTTCTGTAAATTATTTGTAATGGCAGGAATGGTAAGATTGGTTGATGTTCCGCTGATAGTGAGCGAAGATGTAGTGCCTCCGGTGAGTGTTCCCGAGGCAACAGAAATATCTCCGGTTAATGTGAGCGTAAATGCGCCAATAGAAAAAACTCCTGCACTAAGTATGAGTGTTCCGGCAACAGTAAGGTTGCCTCCGTTTGTAACTGTGAATCCACTGCGGTTAACGGTAAGGTTCAGAAGTCCGTTGGTGATGGCAGGAAGTGTAGTGCTGACACCTCCTGTAAATTGTATGCTCGAAGTGGGGCCTGATGTTCCACTAAAAGTTCCCGAATTGGTGATTGTTCCATTAAAAGTGATGGTGTTATTATTTCCGAGTGCAAAAGTTACATTGGCGCTTGCATTGGTAAAATTTCCTGCAACTGTAAAAGACGCTACTGCTGTTTTAGTTCTTCCGGATGTTGCTGCAGTCATGGATAGATTTCCATAGGTAAGCGCTTCAATATTTTGTGTGTTGTCTCCATTGTAATTCACGGTGCTGGTTGAACTGAAGGTGTAAGTCTGAAATAAAGGAAACGGACTTGCAGCAGTATTCAAATTAGTATAAATGCCTGAATTATTTATTGTAAATGTTTTTCCTGAACCGCTTCCCGGACCCGTTAAGAAAAAGCTTGCTGTTTCCGCCAGAGTGCCGTTATTAATTATGAGGTCTCCGCTCACTGTAGTTGCACCGCCTAATGTTGCGGTGTTAGAACTTTTATCGATCGTAAGATTATAATACGTGGTGCCCTTCACTGTTTGGGCTGCTGTTCCGGTATAGGTAACCAGATTTGGATTTGCTGTTGCCGTTAACGTTGGGCCGATACTCGCATTTGCCAAAGTGAAGGATGCGTTAGAGGCATTGGTGATAGAACTTGCTCCTGCAATGGCAGCGGTTCCCGTTGAATTTAAAATTCCATTATTGGTTAGAGCGGCATTTATCGTGAAAAGTCCGGAAAGATTTACGGTTGAAGCAGAATTGATGTCTGTAATTCCTCCCATGGTTACTGCTCCGAAAGAGCATGAGCCCGCTCCGCTTATTGATTTGGATGTTCCGTTAAAAGAATACGTTCCGGTTCCGGTTGAAACATTGAATGTTCCTGAATTAGAAAGATTGCCGGAAAAGCTAATGTTGGCAGCCACTGCCGTTGAATTGAAAGTTCCTGTTCCGCTCACAGTTACATCTCCCGTAAAAGTTTTTGTGCCGGCGGCTCCGTTAATTGTAAGAGTGCCGCCATCGGTTGTGGTTCCTGCCACAGTTAATCCGGTTGTAAAATTCCCGATATTCAATAATCCTCCTGTCACCACAATATTTCCATTTACAGTAAGAAGCGAACCTGCTGTTCCGCTGAAAGAAACTCCGGAAGCATGGCTGTTGTTAAATTCAATATTTCCGAAATTGGTTCCTGTTCCAGAAATAGTTTGTGCGCTGGTGCCTGCAAGCAGAATTTCTCCGGAGCCGGGCGAACCCGAAGTTCCGTTGATGGTTCCGTTATTGGAAATATTTCCGTTTGCTGTAACAATATTTCCTCCATCATAAAATGCGCTCGTTGCATTTACAACTGTAAGAGTACCTGCAATCGTAAATGCACCTGCCGCTGTTTTTGCGTTTGCGAGCGCACCTGTACTTGTACTTAGATTTCCATAGCCGGGAGAAGGAACGGCATATACATCTTGTGCCGCAGCTCCATTGAAATTAACGGTGCTGGTTGTGCTGAAGCTGAAATTTAAGAATATTGGAAACGAACATCGATTGGTGGAATTATTAGCCGTACTCGCATTCGTCATGGTAAAAATTCCGGTTCCGTTAATTGAAAATGTTCCGGCACTGCCCGGGCCTGTGATCAGGTTTGTTCCGTCAGCAAGAGTAGCGCCTGTATTTATGGTAAGGTTATTTGCAATCGTTATGGGAGAGGTTGCCCCCAGTGTAAGTGTTCCGCTGTTTACGGTTATATTATAGAATGGAAAGCCGTTATAAACGAATGAAGATGCTCCGTCAAAAATAACTGTGCTTCCATTTGTATTTCCAGCAGAATAATTTGCTGTTCCGGGATTAAAAGCAGTTTTAATAGTAATATTTCCTGCAGAAGATAATATAGGGTTAGTTGCAGCTGAAGTAGTAAGTGTATAATACGTTAATGGCATAACTGTTTGACTTATTCCCTGGTAAGTCACTGTGCTTCCTGAATTAGGAGTAACCGTTCCTGAATTTGTTACAGTGCCAATTAACGTTAAACCGGTAACGGTTCCGGAAAAAGTTACAGTGCCGCTATTATCAAATGCTCCATTTACAATTAAGGGAGAAGTAGCAACACTTCCCGAAAGCGTAAGAGTGCATCCGCTTCCGATAGTAAGGTTATTTACATTGGTCGGTGTACTTGCTGATCCGCTTAGTGTAAGTGTCGGCTGAAATGTTGCCGATGAGTTATTGATGGTAACATTGGCAGTAGTTGCATTCGGAACAGAAGTAGGAAGCCAGTTTGCGGCAGTCGTCCACGCTGTACTTGTTCCTCCTACCCATGTCCATGAATTTACCGGACAAGGATCATTATTCACTTCTGCAAGATTGAAAGGATAGGTTCCGGCCGATGTGAGGGCTACAGAAGTTTTTGTAATAGTTGTGTTGGCTCCTGATGTTCCGTTCGATGTTTGTGCTTGTACTGTCCAACAACTGATGTATCTCCAGAAATTTACATTGGTCGCGCTCGAGGGTGCAGTATTAAAATCCGCATTCTGATAAGTCATGGTAACATTTGGTCCTGTGCTGCCGATAGTTCCGCTCAATGTAACATTTGCAATATAGTTTGCCCGGGTATTGTTTAAAGGAATTGCATCAACAGTTGGAACATTGGTGGGTGAATAAGATGTTCCTCCGGTATGATCAGTGAATCCGATTTTTACTGTTTCGCTCACAACAATATTTGTAGTTGCATTTGTCGTCAAAGTAAAAGGCCTGAAACCATTCACTACTCCGGCTGGCCCAATAGGAAAATTCAAAGTAAGTCCGCTGTTCAGGGCGGCAGTGATTTCATTGAGAATAAATCCTCCGCTGGTTCCAAGAAAAGCAAAATAACTTTTTGCATTTCCTGTATTAAATGCGGTGATCAGATTTCCTGCAGTGGCAGCATTGTTTGTGTACGTAACTGTATTGTTCCCCATACTTACAATTCCGCTTGTTAAAGTTAAGGTAGCTGCGGATGTGGAAAAAGTCAGGTTGCCGCTTACAGCAAGTACTCCGCCTCCGGATGCATTTCCGTTCATCACCAAAGCAGAGGATGCTGCAGCAAGAGTGATGTTTCCGGAAAAAGTTACAGTGGGACTTGCAGTTGAATTTGTGGTGCTGCTGTTGTTGAAAGTAATTGATTGAAATGTTTGCGCTCCACCCGAAAGATTTATTGTTCCCATATTGGTTGAGCTTCCGCCTATGATCAGTATCGCGTTGCTTGTTCCGCTGGTGAGTGTGCCTGATCCGCTCACTGTTCCGTTCATGGTAAGTGTAATCCCGGTGTTCACCGTGAATGCGCCCGACTGAAAATAAAGAACTCCACTTACGGTAGTGGAAGTTGCAAGCGCTGCACCCGCGCTGTTATTTATCGTAAGATTCGGAATGGTGGAGCTTGTAAATGTTCCCCCGATAGTTAGCGTCTGAGCACCGCTTCCATTTAATAATACTGTGGAACCGGCAGAACTGGCGTTAAAAGTTCCGGTGTTACTGATCACTGCACCTGTGGCAGATAATCCAAGGGAGAATCCATTTACATTGAAAGTGGCTCCACCGATGGAAGTAGTTAAACTTCCTATGTTGGCATTTTTATCCAGCGTAACAACATCTGTTGCAAGAGAAACTGTGAGGACTCCGTTAGTAGGAGTAGTAGAGACAGGCAATTCATTTAACACAGTATATGTTTGAGAAGTTCCGTTATAAGTTATTGCGTAAGCCCCCGAAGTAAAATTAAATGTTGGAACAGTAGCGAGCGAACCCGCACCGCGCGTGGTGGTAACCGCAGTTGCAGGAATTCCAATTGTTAAAGTTCCGCTTCCGCCTAAAATTCCGGTGGTGAGGTTTAATGCAGTTTGAACTGCCACATTCACATTGAGATTCACTGCAGGATTAGATCCTGAATTATTATTGACAGTAAGATTGAGTAATCGTCCAGCGGTTCCTGTGGTCCAACTGCCTCCTCCCGAAATTGTCTGAGCAACGCTTCCGTTCATATTCAAAGCCGAAGAAGCGGTGGTGGAAATAATTGTTCCGCTATTGGTTACATCATTTTTCACCGACAGCGTTTGCCCGTTCAGATTGAAATATCCGCTTGCAATAACATTCAGATAATTTACCGTGATGGCTCCACCCATCTGCGCACCGGAAGCCGCATTTGTATTTGAAGAACTGATCTGGTTGATCAATGCGCCCGTGATGGTTCCACCTGCAGTGAATGTTTGTGCAGCGGTTCCGTTCAGCAGTACAATGGAGGTAGAAGCGTTCGCTGTGAAAGTTCCGGTGTTGCTCAGAGCCGGTGTGCCTGAAAGGCCTAGTGTAAATCCGTTTACATTAAATGTGTTGCTCGCAAGCGATGTAGTAAGCGTTCCTATGTTGGCATCTGCGCTGAGCGTTACATTGGTATTCGCAGTATTAACCGTAAGAGCACCATTAGTAGGAGTAGAGGAGAGCGGAACTTCATTTCCTGTATTGATCGCTCCTCCACCATTATAAGTTATTGCATAAGCTCCCGAAGTGAAATTAAATGCCGGAACATTTGACAGTGAACCGGCAGTGCGTGTGGTGGTAACCGTTGTTGCCGGAATTCCGATAGTTAAAGTTCCGCTTCCTCCAAGAATTCCCGCAGTAAGATTTAATGCTGTTTGAACAGCCACATTCATATTCAGATTCATTGCAGGATTTGCGCCTGAATTATTATTGATGGTGAGATTTAGTAATCTGCCGGCAGTTCCGGTTGTCCATGTTCCCGATCCTGAAATTGTTTGCACTCCGCTACCGTTCATGTTCAATGTTGAACTTGCAGAAGTAGTGGTGATCGTTCCGTTATTGGTAACATCACCCGCTACATTCACCGTGAAGCCGTTGAAATGCATGGTGCCGGCAGAAACAGAAAGATTACCTGCGATGGTGAGCGCTCCCGCAATGGTTCCGGTTGCAGAAGTTTGCCCTGCATTGTTCCATGTAAAATGCCCGAAGGTTCCGGATGTGCCCGTAGGATTTGTAGTGGTGGTTCCTGTGATGTTACAAGTGGAAGTTGCGTTCCACGCAGCTGTCGGAACTGTTCCTCCATTGATAGCGTGATAGTAATTTGATCCGGCACCAAAAACAAAAGTGGCAGCAGAAGTAGTGAGAGTTCCTCCATTCTGATTCACAATTCCCGTGGATGACACCGTTACTATGGTAGAACCAAGCGCGCTTGTATTAAAAGTAGAACTCGTGTTTACGTTCAATGTTCCCGAAATATCCCCACGCTGGCTGGCAGTACTGGCATAGGTAAGAGAAACTGTTGCACCCAATGTTAATGTTGAACCGCTTGCAATGCTGATATTATTTGTGAGTGTTGCACCGTTGATAGAAATTGTAGAGGCGCCCGATGAATTAAAAGTCACCGCAGTGTTATTTGAGATCAGGATCTGATTTTCTGTTTCACTGGGAATATTTGTTGCGGTGGAAGTTCCTCCTGAATTAAACTTAAGAATGTCGGTAGAGCAGGCGGTGAATCGCGAAGGGCTCCAATTTGTAGGAGTCACCCAGCTGGCGCTTCCCGATGTCGGAAGCCATGTATAGGTTTGCGGGGGATTGTATCGGATGGCAAAATCATTTCCTCCCAGTGCACCTGAAACATTTGTAAATGATTGCAGCGTGGCTGCAGTCGGAGAAGTGACGGTAGAATTTAACTGATACCAGTTGCTTCCATCCCAACGGTTAAGCTGATCATTGGTTGAGTTAACAGTTCCAACAATGTCCGATGCCGTGTTAATAAACGTTGCAGTCAGTGTACTGTAGGAGTAGGAGGTGAACGAACCGGATTCTGTGAATGTCCAGTAACGGCTCACATAATTTGTTTGAGAATAATTTGAACTTATCTGTGAGTGGATTGCATCGTTGACAATAACTCCTATCGTTGCCGTAGCTCCGGCAGGATTAAAATTTGTGAACTGAACAGGAGTATACTCCGCGCTTCCGCTATTATCTCCTATAGGGAAAGTGAAATTAGTATTTGTTGCAGCGGGAAATATTTTTTTCAGTTGGCCGGACCCAACGGATGCATCTGCAACAATCATGTTTGTTGCAGCAGGAGTTGTGATGCTAATGGTGGAAACGGAAGAAAGTATCAGGTCGTAATTTCCAAGAATTGTTTTTCCGGCTCCGGCTGCAATTGTTAAACCTGTGCCGTTTGCATTCAGTGTAATGGAACTGTTCAATGAAATTCCATTCGTATTATTCACAGTGAGTGCGCTTAAGTTTGAAATACTAGAAGGAATACTTACTCCGGCTGTACTTCCTCCGAACGTAAGCAATGAAGAAGTAGTGGTGGAAAGATTCGTTGGTGTTCCGGCTATGGCAGGACCGTTGAGCGTAAGCGTAAATGCTCCAACACTGAATGTTCCGGTTGTCAGCGTCAAGGTTCCTGTTGTTCCGATAATAATATTTCCGGTCATGGTTGCTCCCAGCGCATCATTCAATTCAAGATTATTAAAAGTTCCTCCGCCTGAAAGGTTGTGCGCAGCACTTCCTCCGCTCAATAAAATTTTTCCTGCCCCGCTGTGTGTTCCTGTCATTACGGCATTTCCATTTACGGTAATTGTATTTCCACCATCGGCAAAAGTTCCGGCATTTACAGTTAAGTTTCCTGAAACATTAATTGCTCCGTTGGCAGTTTTAGTACTTGCAGAAGATAAAGTAAGATGACCGTAGGAAGAAGGCGTGGAAGAAATTGTTTGTGCTCCCGTGCAATTATAAATTACCGTTGAAGTTGCGCTAAGTGAAATATTGGCATTTGTGAAACTTATCGGAAACGATGTTACAGTTGCACTGCCCGCACCTATTTGAAGAGTTGCTCCTGCGGCAACGGAAAGAATTCCCAAGGCATTGCCCGTTATCTGAAATGCGCCATCTGCAAAAGTTCCGTTGCTCACCGTGAGATTATTATTCACCGTAATGGCAGCTGTTCCAAGTGTTCCAATCTGTCCTGATTTATCTATCGTGAGATCGTAATAGCTCAAGGATCCCTTCACTGTTTGCGCTCCGCTTGCGCTGTTGTAAATTACCGAATTGGGTGTGTTCGCTGTACAATTCAATCCCGTGATGCCGGAAGTTCCCCCTATATTCAGAGTAGTGCTTGTTCCCATTGTTAACGTGCCTGCACCCGAAAGGGCGGTTGAAACAGTGAGCGTGGTAATATTATTTGTAAGCGTTCCGCTCACAGTCATACTTGGAATGCTGATTGAAGTTGTGGTGCCGCTGATCGTTTTTGTTGCGCCTGAAAAAGTATAAACTCCGGAACCCGCAGTAAATGTTGTTCCGTTGTGAACGAGATTTCCCGCAATAGTTACCGCTGCATTTCCGGAATTGTTCCAGGTGCCGTAGTTGGTGACATCACCCGTAAATGTTTTTGTTCCCGTTGCATTTGTGATGGAAAGTGTTGCTCCGCTTGCAATGGTGGTTGTTCCGTTTACGGATAACGAAGTTGAGAATGAGCCGAAGCCCAGCGTTCCCGCAGTGATCGTGATTGTTCCGTTAACAGTGGCTGTGCCGGTACTGGTCCACGTAGCGTTTTGCGTATCATCCAATTCAATATTTCCAAATATGCCGGGAGTTCCACTGATGGTATGGCTTCCACTTCCTCCGTTGAGATAAATTTTTCCTGCCCCTGAATACGTTGCATTGTTCGTTACATTTCCTTTAATGGTGATAGTGTTTCCTCCATCTGCAAAAGTTCCGGCATTGATCGTTAAATTACCATTGAGTGTTAAAGGAGTCGTGGCAGTTTTTGTACTTGCACCTGACAAAGTAAGATTTCCATACGATGACGGAGTGCTGGAAATATT
>JAHEZO010000003.1:43154-50630 GCA_023250995.1 Flavobacteriales bacterium
CGCTTGTGCAATTATAAGTTACTGTAGAGGTAGAATTTAAGGTTATGTTTCCGGTCGTGAAATTGGCTGGAAAGCTGGTCAGCGTTGCTGTTCCGTTTCCAATGGTTAATCCTGCAGCGGCAGCTACGGTTAATGTCCCGGTTCCATTTCCAACGATCTGGAAAGCTCCGTCAGCAAGTGTTCCTGCATTGATGGTGAGATTTCCATTTACGGTCAATGAAGCTGAAGCGGTTTTTGTACTGTTCCCTAAAATGGTAAGATTGGAATACGATGGAACTCCTGAAATACTTTGTGCTCCAGTAGTATTATAATTTATTGTAGAGCCGGCAGCGAGGGAAATATTTGCATTTGTAAAATTGGTTGGAAATGTTTCCACGGTTCCTGCGCCATTTCCAATTTGAAGAGTTGCAACTGCCGCAACAGATAAAACATTGGAAGCATTGCCGGTAATCTGAAATCCCCCATCGCAAAAAGTTCCGGTAGTTACTGTAAGGTTTCCGTTTACTGTCATTGCGCCATTAATAGCACCATTTGCGGTTTGACCTATTGTGTTCCATGTAAGATTTCCAAACGTTTGTCCGGAGTAACCCGTAGGGTTTGTTGAATTCACCCCTGTAATATTAACATTGGAAGCTGCATTCCACGATGCTGTAGGAATTGTCCCACCGTTCATGGTGTGATTATATGTTCCTCCTGAAGCAAATTTTAAACTTGCAGCTGATCCTGTTATTGTTCCTCCGTTCAGGTTGATAATACCTGTAGAGGATACTGTTACACCGGTGGTGCTGGCCACCGTGGAATTAAAAACATTTCCCGAGTTTACAGTAAGGGTTCCGGAAATATCTCCGGTTTGAGTGGCTGTTGTTAGAAAACTAAGAGTGAAAGTTGCTGCGCTGTTTAAAACGAGAGTACAACCTGAATTAATTACCAAAGAATTTGAAGCAGATCCAAAATTTAATGAAATGGTAATACTTGCAGTTGCTGTTTGCAAGGTAACATTTGTTGATGTGCCTGTAACATTCAATGATTTTAACCCGGCCACTGACGAGGTTATTGCGGTTACAGTAATTGCTCCGCCTGCCCCTGTGGCACTATTTGCATCAAAGAAAACATCATCACCTGCAACCGGAACTAAAGAATTTCCTCCGCCAACGGTTGATGATGAGGTGGTGTTCCAGTTAGTATTAACATTCCATGCAGCAGAGGCTCCGCCTACCCAAAACTTGGATGCAGCAATGACTGCATCCGGAAAAATCCAAGTGAGGCAAACCGAAAAAATAATTACGCAGAAATTAAATAAACAATTCCCTTTTTTTCCCATCCTGGATAAAAATTTCATATAAAACATTAATTGCCCGGGCAAATTCATTAGGGCAAATTACGGCAAATTGTATACGAAAAAAAGGCCTGCAGGTTGGGTAAATGTTGCAGTTGGCTGAGGGAATATGAGTTAATTACTTTTCGTTCTGAAAAAAAACAGAACTAATTCCAGGAAGGGGAAACTAATTCATTGCACAAAAAGTTTTTGGGCGAAGGAAATATTATTTGCTTTTATTTTAATAATGTAAGTTCCTGGTAGGAGTTTTTTTGTTGAGGGAATATTTAATCTAAATCGATTGTTATTTTCTGTATCAATAATCTCAGAAAAAATCTCCTGAGAAATTAAATTTTTTATTTCCACTATTAATTCGCCTTCCTGATTTTCCAATCCTGACCCTGTGATATTTACATTTTTACCGTCCGAAGGGTTAGGAAATACAATAAAACCGGGAAGAAAAGGGTTGTTAATTATTCCGGATTTAAATTCAATAGAAATAATTTTTGAATAGGTGAAATTTCCATCAAAGTCGTTTTGTTTCAAGCGGTAATACATTTTTTTTTGCCTTTCAGTTTTTGGAATTTCAATATTTTCATCGGTAAACAAATAGTTTAAAACATTGGAAGAATTTCCCGCCCCCTCTACTTTTCCAATGGAAGCCCAACCACTTTCATTGTCGTTTGGAGAAGGAGAAGGACTTCTTTCAATGGTAAAAAAATCATTGTTTATTTCTGTGGCTGTTTTCCATTTCAAATCAACATTTCCATTTTTATTCAGGAAGGCAGAAAAATTCAGAAGTTCAATTGGAAGCGGACTCGAAACCCTGTTGCTTACGGTCCATTTTGAAAAGGCATTTATGCCACTAAGCTGAACAAAGTCATTGTTGCCGTTGTCATTCCAGGTTCCACCCTCATCCGTCCATGTAGAACCGGCATCAGTACTTCTCCATAAGCCCATATTGGAATTGGATGATTGTCCATTAAGTTGGTTATCAAAATAATAAAATGATAAAGTTGCGTCAAGCCCGGAATTGGTGGCCGGAGAAATATCAAAATATTTTTCAATGCCTGTGTTTCCTGCACCAGATTGTGGAGTGTGCCCCATCTTAATGGTAGTATTACCTGGGGATGTGGCTCCGGTGGTAATGCTAATTCCCATTCCTGCAATATTTGAATAGGTGGTAGATGCAGAAAGTGTTCTGGTGACAATTACCTCACCTGATGTTCCCTTAATTCTTCTTGAATTTGTTTCACCGCTTATCTGTGATCCGGACGCGGAAAGATTTATATTAAAACCATTGACATCCAGATTGCCGGAGGTTAATGTTAACGTATTGGAAACTGTAATTGGCTGGAGCAACAATACCCCTGTGCTGGAATTATTTACCTCAATATTGAAAAAAGTTGGCGAACCGGTTCCCCTGATTTCCTGTTGTGTTCCCCCGTTAAATTTCATTATTCCCGTGGTTGAGGTATAGGTACCGGAATTGGAAAAATCATCTTCAAGAAGAATGGTTCCCTGGTTTACCAGGTATGAAGAGGAAGAATTAATAATATCAGAAGTGGTTCCGATCAAAGTAAAAGTAGTACCGCTGTTAATCGTAAACCTTGCTCCGCTGTTTAATTGAATGCCCTGCGAATAGGAATTTCCAAAAACATTTAATAAACAAAACAGTATTAAAACGTTTTTATTCATATTCAATTTTAATTAACAGGATACGATGATTTTTGAAATGCCGGAATTTTTTCCATTACCCTTGAAAGGCTGTCATTTGCCTCTTCCCAGGGGATTTCAACTCCTGTTATTTTTCCTTCAATATTTTTGAAACCCGGCACGTTGCAGCGAATAAATGTTTTAAAATGAAATAAATTCTGATGGCTCCAAATTATTTCCGATAAAAAACCACAAACAGGGTAACTTAAATTTCCGATTAAAACTCTATCGGGAATATAAGCCAAATGCAAAATTATTTTTCGATTGATATTGTCAACTTCAACATTTTTTACCTCCCATCCGTTTGATAATGGGAAGGAAACACTTTTAATAATTTCGTTCATTCCGGTTTGCATATTATTCGAATTTTAACAATCATGGTTTAATATAATACCCTCCATCCATAGGAATCAGCTGCATCTTTTGCACATACTTCACATGCATCTTTAACCCCCGCACCGCCTTGGGTAAACCAAAAAGTTCCTCTGGCAGCTGCATTACATGTTGGTTTAGAGGTTGAGGTGTTAAGCATTATTCCTCCGTTTACTTCTAATTTAGCTCCGGGAGCGGTTGCTGAAGGAGCTACGCCAATTCCCATATTGCCAGAAGTTCCATCAATCCACATTTTTACATCAGAAGCTAATGTGCCAGATTGAAATGAAAAGTTTTGACCTGTCACCCTGGTTCTGAAATTTAGGCCGGGAGTAATCCCTGAACCTGTCCAGTTATTTGAATTTGGGCTATAAAATATCTGACTGTAATAAGTGCTTCCGAGAGTGGGGCATAGCAACTTTAAAGTAGCGTAAGGGTTGTTGGTATTGGTTTCAATGTTTTCGATCGTAAGCCCCCCACCCGTCCCTGGTGTGCTAAGCTGAACATGCAAAAAGTCTGTTGGTGATGAAGTGCCGATGCCCACATTGCCTGTTGAAAGTATTGAAATTCGGTCTGCATTATTTGTTACAAAACGCATATCATACGCATTTGTGTTGCCCAGTTTACGTGTAGCTGAGGCTGCATCTCCTCCATTTGAAAAATCAGAGGCACCTGAAGATAAATTTACCTCCACCCCAAGCCCATCCAGGTAATACAAATTGTTGTCGCTGCTTTTGGTATATATTTTTCCGTACCCCGATGTGGCCGTTGGTGCGCTGCTAAGTTCATCCAAACTAAGGGCTCCCTCCACTGTAAGTTTTTCATTTGGTGTACTCATGCCTACACCCACATTATTGGAGGAAGTTGTCAGGTAAACATTTCCTGCCGAGGCAGACCACCCACCGGTACCACCGGCCGCGGTCAGGTCAATTTCGGTACCCGCACTGTTTTTAAAATAAAGCTTGCTGTCGGAACTTTTCACATACAATTTACCATAACTTGCTGTGAGGCCGGGGGCCGTCATTTCTTTAAGGCCCAGTTCTCCATCTAAGGTAAGTTTGGAGTTTGGGGGGGTTGCGGAAATGGCGGGGCCAATTCCCACGTTTCCGCTTGTACCCTCAATCCACATTTTAACATCGGTTGATGCGGTTCCCGACTGAAAGGCAAAATCCTGTCCAATGGTCTTTACTCTAAACGTAAGGCCCTGAGCTATAGTAGGAATTGCCCAGCCATCCGGCTCATACATAATTTGACTTAAATAATTGGGTCCAGAGGCCGCACATTTTAAGGTAAGTGCAGCTATTTCACCTGAGGTAGCAGTGTTTTGAATTATCATCCCCCCACCTGCTCCACCTCCACCATTGTTATAGTTTAGATGAAATTGACTGGTTGGTGATGAAGTTCCTATTCCAACACTATCGGTTGATGTGGTGGTATAAATTTTTGTTCCGTTTTTTGTCCAACCTGCAGCCGATGAGGTTGAGGCAATTGGCAACCACGTACCCGGTGTGCTGCTGTATTCCATAACACCCGCATTATCCCTAATTCCATATCCTGCGGAACCCACAGTAGTTCCGAAATTATGATAGGAGCTTGCTGATTGCAGTAAATTGCCGGCAATATCCAATTTGGTTGCGGGAGAAGAAGATCCAATGCCTACATTTCCATCACTTCTTACTACAAATAAATTGCTTCCTCCGCTTTCTTTTACCTTTAAACCATAATAAGAAGAGGTGTTTCCGTTGGATTTAATATCAAACATGGTGTTTGCGTCAGGGGCTGTTCCATCAGCATTTAGTGATGCTGCCTGACCGTAAACAAAAGAATTATTTATGCCTGCGGCAATAAGGAAAACCAGGAGTTTTAGGTTAAAATTTTTCATTTTGATTTCTTTTTTGTTTGGGTTTGCCCGATTCAATGAAATCAAATTTAAACCATGCTGTTTATTCTTAAGGGAGAGATTATTTTAAAGGGCTTTATAGGCGGTGAAATGCCGGATTGGATGATTGAACGAAGAGGTGAGGGTTTAAAAAAAGAAAAGTTGGTAACTTGAGTTTTGGAAAAGTCAATGAATATCTTTCTAAAAAACAAAGGTTTGCAATTTTTATCTTGCCACAAAAACACAAAAACTCTAAATCCCTCAAAATTATTTCGTGGGATTTTGTGTTTTAGAGATTTTGTGGCTTTTTTTTCTTAACAAAAATCGATATCCCTTTATTCTTATCCAAAACTCATGTTAGTAGCCGAATTCGATAGCTGTAGCAGGGAGTTTTTTCCCTTGGGGTTTGAAATTTTTGGGAAATGGAATTTTTATGTTACATTTTTTCAAGAACCTGAAGCAAATCCTCCCTCTTTTTGTCCGAAACTGAAATGTTGGTGCCATCCTTCATCACTAAATATCCTCCATCTGCACGGTGGTAGCGGTCAATAAAATTAAGGTTTACCAGATGTGCCCGGTGAGAGCGGAAAAAAGGAAAATCCTTTAGCATGTCATCAAACTCTTTCAGCGTGCGCGAAACAATTATTTTTTTGCCATTTGTTAGAAAGGCAGTAGTGTAGTTTACATCAGCTTCAAAGCGAACTATTTCGTCCATGGCTACTACATGAATGTTTTCAGAAGTTCTCAAAA
Source organism: Flavobacteriales bacterium (assembly GCA_023250995.1). GTDB lineage: Bacteria > Bacteroidota > Bacteroidia > Flavobacteriales_H > JAHEZO01 > JAHEZO01. Next base: position 49,187 of record JAHEZO010000003.1, read on the forward strand.
CTATTTTCCTTTGCCTTGCGTTTTGCAGATTTAAATTTTCTATAAAAGTTTCAAGTCTCCGGTCGGTTCCCTTTCTGCTTATAATTTCTCTGGCTTTTTCAACAGCAGCCACTACCTCATCGGGGTCGGGTGGTTTAAGGATGTAATCGAGGGCACTGAATTTTATTGCCTGGATGGCAAAATGCTGGTGGGCTGTAATAAAAATGACTTTAAAGGTAAGAGGTTCGGCCTTTTTAAGCAAATCAAGACCGGTTCCATCACTCATTTCAACATCCAGAAAAACTATATCCGGTTTAAATTCATTGATGGCCGTTAAACCTTCTTTAACGCTTTTGCCAAAACCAACAACTTCCACATCCCTGGCAAACATTTTCAAAATGGAGGCAATGTTTTCCCTCGCATCAGGTTCGTCATCAATGATTACTGCTCTCATAATTTAAAATATAATTGTTTGCAAAATTGGGATTGATTGTTTTTTTAGTTTTTATGTTTTAAGGGGTTGAAGAGTTTAATTATTTCAATTTAGCTTTTAACTCGCAAAAAATACCCTAAAGTATGTCTGGTTTGGCATAATGCTCAGGAATATTTTAATGGCAAAATAATGGTTACACTCGTTCCCGACAATTTCTTTGCTTCATTGCTTAAATCCATTATTTCCATGGAAATTTTTTCTTTGTTTTTTTTGTTAATTGTGGTAATTCTCTCCCTGGTTATTTTTGTGGCAAGTGACCGATGGGTACTTTCCTTCTTTTCATCTGACTTCCGAATCCCGGCACCGTTGTCGGAAACCTCCGCCTTAAGATAATCATTTTCAAGAGCGAAAGTAATTTTAATTTTTCCACCGCTGGCCATTTCTTTCAATCCATGCTCAATGGCATTTTCAACAAATGGCTGTATAAGCATGGGTGGAATTAAAATCTCCGCAGGATTAATTTTTTCATCAAAGTGAATTGAAAAATCAAAAGAATTTTTAAACCTTAACTGCTGCAATTGAAGATAATTTTCGAGCGTGGCAATTTCTTTTTCAAGTGAAATAAATTCTTCTCTGGAATTTTCAAGAATTAACCGCATGAGTTTTGCAAAACCCGCCAGGTATTTTGCCGATTGTTTGGTATCATTTTTAAAAATAAAATTCTGAATTGAATTAAGGGCATTATAAATAAAATGGGGATTCATTTGTGAGCGGAGAAGTTGCTGTTCGAGTTCAGTTTCTTTCTGAAGAGACTTAAGTTTAGTTTGCCTGAAAAAAAGTGCACCAATTATGGATGAAAGGAATAAGATGGCCAATACACCCATTAGTAAATATTTGTTTCTACTTTGTTGCAATTGGTGAATTTGGTTCTGTTGTTCAAGTAACTCAATCTGCTTTTGTTTTTTTTCGGTATCGTAAATTGTTTCGAGCTCCCCCATTTGGCGGTTGTTTTCCTTATTGTTTACGGAATCG
>JAHEZO010000211.1 GCA_023250995.1 Flavobacteriales bacterium
CACAGGGTAATGGTTCTTGGAAACACCGGGAAATTTGAATTTGTAATTACAGAAATTGGAGGTACTGTTGGCGATATCGAATCATTACCTTATGTGGAGGCCATGAGGCAGATGAAATGGGAAATGGGCAAAAACTGTTTGTCAATACATTTAACTTTAATTCCTTTCCTTTCTGCTACAGGCGAGTTAAAAACCAAACCCACTCAGCACTCGGTAAAAATGCTTCTTGAGTCGGGAGTGCAGCCCGATGTTCTTGTTTGCCGCACAGAGCATAAACTTGGATTGGATCTTAAAAAGAAAGTTGCATTGTTCTGTAATGTTTCTACCGAAGCCGTAATTGAAGCCAAGGATGCCTCTTCCATTTATGAAGTTCCGGTGCTTATGAAAGAGGAAGGCCTGGATAAAATAGTTTTAAAGAAACTGGGTCTTCCCATAGGTAAAAAACTCAATCTTGAAAACTGGATTGATTTTTTAAGAAAGTTAAACAACCCTAAAAAGCAGATTACCATCGGCCTGGTGGGTAAATATGTTGAACTCAAGGATGCGTATAAATCCATTGCAGAATCATTCATTCATGCGGGAGTTGCGAATGAAACCTCGGTTAAACTCGAGTGGATTCATTCAGAATCAATTAATGCAGCCAATGTTTCAGAAAAACTTTCTGGATTGGGAGGAATTTTAGTTGCTCCTGGTTTTGGTTCAAGAGGAATCAGCGGCAAAATAGATGCCATTCGTTTTGCAAGAGAAAATAATATTCCTTTTTTAGGAATTTGCCTGGGGATGCAATGTGCAGTAATCGAATTTGGAAGGAATGTGCTGAAATTAAAAAATGCCAATTCTACCGAAATAGATACAGCCACTTCCCATCCGGTAATTGACATTATGGAAGGGCAGAAAAAAGTTACTGCCAAAGGTGGAACAATGAGGTTGGGAGCTTATAAGTGCACCATCCTTCCAAAAACAAAAACATCCCTTATTTATAAGTCGGTTGAAATTTCGGAAAGGCATCGTCACCGGTACGAGTTTAATAATAAATACCTTGAGCAATTTGAAAAAGGGGGAATGGTTGCCTCCGGCATTAATCCCCAAAACAATCTGGTTGAAATTGTTGAACTAAAAAATCATCCCTGGTTCATCGGGGTTCAGTTTCACCCGGAATACAAAAGCACTGTCGCACATCCGCATCCGCTTTTTGTAAGCTTTGTTAAGGCAGCTTTGGCAAACAGGAAGCTATAATTTTTCCAACCTCTTCATTTCTCCTATATTTGCCGGCTTTTTTTATATACTGCTTTTTGTTGTTAATATTTAATTTACACAAAAATCAATTGTTTCACGCAAAGTCGCCAAGTTCGCAAATGGAAAATAAGAAAAAGGAAAGTATAAAAATAATTCCCAAATTAAAGTTGGTATTAACAATTTCTGATTAAGGTTTTATGGACTCAAAGTCCCCCACAGTTTTACTGTGGGGATTGCTCCGCGAACTTAATACTTTGCGACCATTGCCTGCCTGCACGAAGCCGTTTCCTACCTGCGCGGAACGCTTTGTATAGGCAGGCGGCAAAGGCAGTCGGCTCCGGGTGAAATTATTATTTATTATTTTTAATGAATCCATTTGCGTAAGTTCAGTTAATAATTATTGAAAAGGAGATTGTTTAAAATAGCAAGTCGTAAGACATAAGAGTTGTAAGTAATAAATCAAAAGAAAGGTTCAAGAATATTTTGAGGATTATTAAAATCTAAAAACCAGGAAAAAAGGCTAAATACCTAAAACACTTACGACTTTCGACTTATGACTTACGACTAAAAATATTATTTTGAGTGAACAGAAAATATACTTTGCATAACATCAGTTAATTATTAATTATGGACAAAAATTCAATCATAGGATTTGTGCTTATCGGGCTTCTCGTGGTGGCATTTATGTATTACAATAAGCCCACTGAGGAGCAGCTGAAAGAAATGAAACATAAAAAGGATTCTATTGCTGCCGCGTTGGAAATTTCAAACAAAGCAAAATCCGATAGTTCAGTTTATTCAGCCACCGGTTTACCCAATGGAACCGGAGAGAAGGATTCTTTAAATAATACCGAATCCACACTTTTGCCTGACTCTGTAAGGGAAGTTGAAAGGCAAAATAAATTCGGAATTTTTGCCAATTCGTCCATGGGCGAAAAAAAATATTTAACCCTTGAAAATGAAAAAATCAAAATTACTTTTTCAACCCATGGCGGGAAAATGGTAAGTGCCGAATTAAAGAATTACAGTACTTTTAAAGGCCTTCCCCTAATGGTTTTTGACGAAGGGGCCTCCTCCTTTAATATTAATTTTTTTGAACAGCGTAAATCCATAAATACTTCCGAACTTTTTTTTGAAACCGATTCAAAATCAGCCACGGTTTCAGGAGAGGACAGCACAAATTTTGCATTCCGGATTTATGCAAATTCTTCCGGTTTGCCCGGGAACCCAAAAAATCAATATGTAGAATTTGTTTATGGTTTAAAAGGGAATTCCCAAATGGTTGATTTTAAAATCAACATTGTTGGTTTGGATAATCTTTTAAAAGTAAACAGCACCGGGTTGGGACTAAGCTGGAGCATTTCGGCCCCTTCAAAAGAAAAAAATATTGATCTCGAAAGGCAGGCGTCAACGGTTTATTTTAAATACCTGGGGGATGAAGTTGATTATATTTCTGAAAGAAAATCAGAAAAAATTCCTTTGATAGGAAAAGTGCATTGGGTTTCTTTTAAGCAACAGTATTTTTCAGCCGCCATTATTTCGGGAAACGGATTTGACAAAACAAATTCTGAGGTTGAAAGCCGGACGCTGGATACATCTTCTTACTATACAAAATATCTTTCGGCAAATTTAACCATCCCGGTTGAGAACCTGTTTATGCCCGGTTCACCCATGCATTTTTATTTCGGCCCAAATCATTATCAAACCCTTAAATCTTTTGATATCGGGTTGCAAAAGCAAATTGATTTAGGCTGGACCATCTTTGGTTGGGTGAATGAATATCTAATAATTCCGATATTCAATTTTCTCGAAAAATTCAATTTAAATTACGGAATAATCATACTTATTTTAACTATTATCATAAAGGTAATACTACTGCCGCTCACCTATAAAAATTACATTTCAAGTGCTAAAATGCGGGTGCTTAAACCCGAAATTGATGAGCATAATGAGCGACATAAAAATGATGACCCCATGAAAAAGCAGCAGGCCATGATGGCCCTTTACCGAAAAGCGGGTGTAAACCCACTTGCAGGCTGCGTACCAATGCTTTTGCAACTTCCCATTTTATATGCCATGTTCAGGTTTTTTCCTTCTTCTATTGAGCTGAGACAGGAAAGTTTTCTCTGGGCCACTGATTTATCCACCTTTGATTCCAGTTACGACTTTGGATTTAAAGTTCCTTTCTATGGTGATCATATCAGTTTGTTTACAATCCTAATGTCCATTTCTACCTTTCTTTATACCAAATACAATATGCAAACTACCACCATGGGAGGAGGAATGCAGGCAACCCAAATGAAAATAATGACCTATATTATGCCTGTGATGCTCCTCGGATTTTTTAATAATTACTCTGCCGGATTAAGCTATTATTATTTTCTTGCCAATGCAATATCAATTCTTCAGCAACTGGTAATTATGAAGTGGTTTGTGGATGAGAAAAAAATTCATGCCCAGATTCAGGAAAACAAAGCCAAGCCGGTTTCGCAAACAAAATCTAAATTCCAGCAAAGGCTGGAAGATATGGCCAAAAAAAGAGGATATAAATTGCCGAAATAACTCCCTATGATTGACCTTTTGGAAAAATTAGAATCAGTAAAAAGACGATTTGAGGAAGTTTCCGTACTCATTGGAAATCCCAATGTGGTTTCTGATATGAAACGGTATATTTCGCTTAATAAAGAATACAAGGAGCTCCAGCCAATCATTGAAAAACACAGGCATTACAAAAATGTAATTGATGGAATTGCATTTTCAAAGGAAATTCTGAATACAGAAAAGGATGAAGAGATGCGCGAAATGGCAAAAACAGAATTGAATGGCCTGGAGGAACAAAGGAAATTAATGGAGGAGGAAATAAAGTTTATGCTGGTGCCCAAAGATCCCGAAGACACTAAAAATGCAGTGATGGAAATACGTGCAGGAACAGGCGGGGATGAGGCCAGCATATTTGCGGGCGATTTGTTCCGTATGTATTGCAGGTATTGTGAAAATAAAGGGTTCAAAATTGAACTGGTTGATTCTTCACAGGGAACTGTGGGCGGATTTAAAGAAGTTATTTTTAATGTGGTTGGTCAGAATGCCTATGGAACCTTGAAATTTGAATCAGGCGTTCACCGGGTGCAACGCGTCCCTCAAACGGAAACAATGGGGCGGGTACATACTTCGGCAGCCACAGTTATTGTTCTTCCGGAAGCAGATGAATTTGATGTGGTGGTAAAGGAGTCGGATATCAGAAAAGATATTTTCTGTTCTTCCGGCCCGGGAGGCCAATCCGTTAATACTACCAAATCAGCCATCCGCCTAACCCATATTCCTACAGGAATTATTGTTCAGTGCCAGGATGAAAAATCGCAGTTAAAAAATTATTCCAAAGCCCTTTCGGTCCTCCGGTCGAGGATTTATGAAATTGAATTGCAGAGACGAATGGACGAAGATTCTAAGAAGCGAAAAACGATGGTTGCTTCGGGAGACCGCTCTGCAAAAATACGCACATATAACTACCCTCAAAGCAGGGTTACCGATCACCGCATTGGATTTTCAACGCATAACCTGCCCGTTTTTATGAGTGGTGAAATTCAACAGATGATTGATTCTTTGCAGGTGGCCGAAAATACCGAAAGATTAAAGGAAGGGGCAGGGGTTTAAAAAATACCTTCCTCCATCCCCTAAACCTCAAAAACTTTTTTCCAAAGGGCAAAACTTAAAAACTTGAATACCCGGTAATTTTCTTTTTCCGAGGCAGGGTTAAAAAATGAATCATATTCTTTCAATAAAAGTTTTTTATTGAATATCCCTGATTTATCTTCTTCAAAATAAGGTTTTACTTTTCCTTTTATCTCTGAAATCCATTGGTTGTTAGGAGTAACAAATCCCATTTTATCTTTTCGGTTTCTTATTTCATCAGGTAATATTCCTGTCATTGAATTTCGCAATAAAGCTTTGCTTTCTCCCCCGTGAATTTTATAAACCGATGGGATGCTGAATAGTTTATTTGAAAGATTAATGTCATCAGCAAAAGGAGTTCGTGCCTCAATTGAAAAGTGCATCGAATTTCTGTCTTCATACTTTAATAAATTTTTTAAAGGCCCATGGTAGTATTCTTTTTCAAGCATGCTATTTAGTGTGCTGGCAAATACATCACTATTGCCGGCAAACTGTTCAGTATTAGCAGCTATAAAATCAGGATGAAGGTATTTTAATTCATTAAAGTAAAAGGGGTAGGCCGATTTTAAAATATAACCGGGGATTTTTGGAAGAATGTTATACTTCATAATGTTTTTCAGGAAGTGGGAGGAGGCACCTGAATAAACCCCCATCTCTTTAAATAATGTATTAATTTTAAGATGAGTCAGGAGTTCCATCCATAACCCGAAATAGTGAAAACGGTAGCCCCCGAAAAGTTCGTCCCCCCCTTGCCCGTCAAGCAAAACCTTAATATTGTTTTCGTTTGCAATTCGCATTACGCAAAATTGAGCATAAGTGCTGGTAGAAATAAATGGTATCTCCTGGCAATAAACCAGAGTTTCAATCTCCTCAAGAAGCTTGTTTTTATCAGGGAACGTTTGATGCCATTGGGCTTTGGTTTTTTCAACCACCAATTTTGCCCAGGAGCTTTCATCAATTGCACTGTTTTGGAAGCTGGACGTAAATACTTTTTGAAACTCTCCAATGGTTTGTTTGAAATTTACATCGTCTGAATTATTAACCTTTTTCTCCGAGGAGAAACCATCATTTTTCAGCAGGTTGTTTATTATACAAACAATGCTGCTGCTGTCTATACCACCGCTTAGGCAACTGCCTATGGGCACATCAGATCGCAATCGGAGGTTTACTGCGGAAACAACTTCTTGCTTTATTTCACCAGCATATTTTTCAAAAAATTTTGGATTGAAATTTTCAAAATCCTTATTTACTTCAGGTGAAAAATATTTCCATTTTTTTATTTCCCCCGTGGATAGTCTGATTGAAAAAGAATGGGCAGGAAACAGCTCGTAAATTCCCTCAAAAAATGATTCTTCCATTCTTTCAATTCTGTTGAAAACCAAAAAATCGAATATTGCTTTCTGATTTGCGGCCGGCTTGAAAAAGGGCAATTTAACCAGGGCTTTCATTTCGGATGAAAACGCAAACAAATCTTTATTTTTAAAATAATAAAAAGGTTTTACTCCGGTTCTGTCGCGGGAGCCCCAAACTAAATTATTTTTTTTATCAAAAATCACAAATGACCACATGCCGTTAAAACGGTT
>JAHEZO010000212.1 GCA_023250995.1 Flavobacteriales bacterium
ATTCCGGGTTTCAGGGACAGGGCACCCAAAGAAATTTCCAAAAAAAATCTTGCCCATATCATTCAATCAAGAATGGAAGAAATTATTGAGCAGGTTTATTATGAAATTAAATCATCCGGCCTCGAGAAAAAACTAATTGCAGGTATCGTGGTTACCGGTGGTGGTGCCAATTTGAAAAACATTGCCCAGCTTTTTGAATATTTAACAGGGATGGATACCCGAATTGGTTATCCTACAGAACACCTCGGAAAAGCAGTGGATGATGTTTCAAGTCCTATGTACGCAACAGGGGTAGGATTGCTTATTAAGGGGTTCCAGCACATTGAAAGAAAAAGTTTGCAAAATTCCGATACAGAAGAAAAGCCCGCCATCCAGAAACAAAACTGGCTTGAACGGTGGCTTTCAAAAAGCAGCGATTGGCTTGCAAATGGCGAAGAGAATTAAGTAAAAAAAAATTAGCAAATGAGTTAATTAAAATAATTAGCAAATTAAAACCTCAACTAATTATCTGCCAAAATCTGAAAACCCATAAACCTATCAACCCTTAAACTTATAAACCTATTAACTTATAAACCCATAAACTCATAAACCATTAAACTTATAAACCTTTAAACTATAAACCCATCAACCATCAACCAATCCACCCAAAAACCCTAATTAATCCATTCACCTATGAAATTCAATCTCCCTAAAGAAAACTCCTCTATCATCAAAGTAATTGGTGTGGGCGGAGGTGGCAGCAATGCGGTAAACCACATGTTCAAACAAGGCATTAAAGGTGTTGATTTTATTGTATGCAACACCGATGCACAGGCCCTCGACCTCAGCCCTGTTCCAATAAAAGTTCAGCTGGGAACCAGCCTTACCGAAGGCCGTGGAGCCGGCTCCCAACCCGAAATGGGCAGAAATGCCGCCATCGAAACCATTGAAGAAATCCGCAATTTACTTTCGGTAAATACAAAAATGGTATTTATTACTGCGGGCATGGGTGGCGGGACCGGAACCGGGGCTGCACCCGTAATTGCCCAAACTGCGCGGGAGCTTGGAATTTTAACCGTTGGAATAGTTACCATTCCTTTTACTTTTGAAGGAAAGAAAAGAAGGCTTCAGGCAGAGGAAGGGTTAAGGCAGCTTAAAAGCAATGTGGATACTTTGCTTATCATCTGCAACGACCGCTTGCGCGAAATGTACGGAAACCTTAAAATCAGGGAATCCTTTTCCAAAGCCGATGATATTCTTACCACAGCAGCCAAAGGAATTGCTGAAGTGATTACCGTTACAGGTACCATTAATGTTGATTTTGAGGATGTAAAAACTGTGATGAAGGAAAGTGGAGTGGCCATTATGGGATCTTCCACGGCCGAAGGTGAAGGCAGGGCACTCAAATCGGTTCAACAGGCACTTTCATCTCCATTGCTCAATGATGATAATATTAAAGGGGCACGCTACGTTTTGTTGAATATAACCTACGGATCAGAAGAAATCCTGATGGATGAAATCTCCGACATTACAGATTATATACAGGAGGAAGCCGGCCAGACTGCCGATGTGATCTGGGGTCACGGCATGGATGAATCACTTGGAAATAAAATCTGCGTTACAGTGATTGCAACCGGGTTTACTTCAAAACTCGATTCCGGAAGTCCCTTGGTAGAAACTAAAAAAGTGGTGAACCTGAATGATGATTCACCATCTGCCAACGATTCTTCTAAAACCCCATCTAAACCTAACAGGGAAAAAACCTCTACCGTTTATCCAACGGCAAAACCTCAGCTTCAGCCCAAAATGGATTTATTCGCCAAGCCGAATCCTGCTCCTTCTTCGTTTGAAATGAAACCGCCCGTTGCACCAAAGGCCGAACCTTTGCCATTTATTAAACCTGCAGCAAAAGTTGAACTTCCTGCCGAACCTGTAAATAAGGAAACTGAAGACCCCTTCCTCTTAAAAAAGGAAGATTTTCCCTCTTTCCCTAAATCTGGTAAAAAGGAAGAACCTAAAACTGCGGTTCCTTTCAATGAGATGAACAATGAAAAAGTTGACAAGGTTTCCAAAAATGAAGAGATTTTAAATTCATCTAATCCCGATTCTCAATTGTCGAAAGAAGAATTGCAGAAAAAGGCCACCAAACGGATTCAGACACTAAAAGATCTCCATCAGAAATATAAATCTCCTGCTGGCATTGCCGAGCTTGAAAAACTTCCCGCATTTATGCGCAAGGGAGTTTCCCTCGAAGATACACCCCATTCCTCCGAATCTGAGGTTTCCCGGTTTACCCTGTCTGAGGAGGATAATGGAGAAGGCGAAAAAAGAACTGAAATAAAACCAAACAATCCCTACCTCCACGATAACGTGGACTAAAAATAATAAAAACCTCTTTTCCTCCGTTCAATTTTTTTCCCTGAAAAGATAACTTGTCCCTCGAAAAAGGTTTAGTCCCTTTGGGGAAAAAGGGTGCGGGAGGGAGGATTTCATAATTGAATTATTTGAAGCGAACCGCTAATACTCCGTAGCTTTCTGCAGTCCTGCTTTCCGCTTCAATCTTTGCCTTATTATTCCGGGCAAAACCCTCAAGGTTTCAAAAAACCTTGAAGGTTTTTAAGGTCTTCGGCCGGCAAAGGATTTCCGCTCCAATCAGGGCTATTTTGAACTGTCCCTGTTTCAAACTCAGGTTAAATAAAACAACAGACCTTCAAGGTTTCAAAAACCTTGAAGGTCTGCAGGCTAATTTTGTATTTGTATGAATAACTGAAGTTACGCAAAAACAATAATTTCCAAAATACAAATATCAAAATACAATTAATATTCAATATCAAAATTTCAATTATCAAACCGTCTGCTAACTTGATTTTTCGATTATGGTCGAAAAAATCTTCTTTAGCGGTTTAGAATATTCTTTATTGGTCATTGGAATTTTTTAGCGTATTTGATTATTGCTATTTGTTATTTATAATTGAGATGACCAACCAAGACCTTCAAGGTTTCAAAAACCTTGAAGGTCTCCGGGCAAAAGGTTGAAAAAAAAATATTCCCATTTGTGTCATTACAGCATTTTAAAACTTTTATTCCTTAATTTGATTTGCCCCATTTCCCAATCAGTAACTAAATTTCACCGTTCCCCATTTTTCAGGAGATTACGTATCTTTGCAATAATGATAAAAACAACTTTAAAAATAATCCCTTTTCCCACTCCTGCTTTTTTAATTGCTTTTCTTATTGCCTTTTTTAACGTTGAATCCTATTGCCAGAATAACGATAATATATCCCTCCAGGGAAAATCCGTAATGTACCGGATGGGAGGAAAAATTTTTTATGGACGGGCTCTAAAAAATATTCCTATCGAGCAACAGGACATCAACCCCTCCGATTCTGTTGCAGTAATGACTGTAAAAAAGAAAGATGCATTTGGCAAAACAGGCGAAAAAAATCTATCTCCCATTGTAAATGAACAAATATCAATTGTTGAAACTAAAGAAGATGCCGGAATGAAAGTGAGGGCTACAGATATTTTTGGAAATTCCAGCTATGAAAATCTGCATCCTCTTCATCAGCAAAAAGTAATCTTGTTGGATGAGCATGAAACCGAAATGAGGATTACCACCACCGATGCCTTTGGGAATTTTGCATTTGAAAATTTAAATCCCGAAGGAAATTATAAAATTAAATTGCAAATGGCCGATAACCCCGGGTTGCCTTCCGAAGATTTAATATATCTTGCCAACTCCAAAGGGGAGGTATTTCAGACTCTTAAAATAGTTTTAAACAAAGATTTTATTTTCCCTACCCTCTCAGCTGATATAACAGGGATGAAACTAATGGAAGCGGTGGAGGTTGGGATGGAGAAATGAGTTAATTTTTATTTAACCGAAGTTACCCAAGGAGCTTTTTGATAAAAAAATTCCAAGACCCAAATTCCAAATTTAAAGGCCCAAGTAAGAGTTCGTTTTCCCATTTCATTCTACTTGTTTTGCTTCTGTGTCCGCTTGCTCAAACAGCCCATGGCGGTTTGCCTCCATTGATTTTGGGGTTGCAATTTGGGGCTTGGGACTTACAAATGTAATTTTAGTAACATAAGTTATTTAAGGGATTTCGCAACCATTTTCTTTAATGTATTTGTAACAGGATCTACATCAATACCAACATTTTCTAAAGCAACAACCCCTAAAATTGGCTCTGTATTTTCGGGCCCGAAAATTACCTGCACCACCGTTTCTGACCCCAAAAATGAAATGATTGCATAACCATACTCCACCTCAAAGGGTTCTCCATTTGCCAATTCATATACTGCTTTGCCTCTTACTGTAATACCTGCTTTATGCAACTCACTTGCCGGGGCCATGCAATCAATTGCACCGGTATCAACCAAAAAAAGTGATTCATAAGCCGGTTTGCTTTTGTTAAGATCGCTAATGGCTGCGGTAACTTTTGTAATTCCCATGGTTTACTACCTGATTTGTTTCACCATTTTCCTGGTATAAATAAATTACCCATCCAAAAAAAAATAATATACATTAAGGAGTATTAATTGCCACAAAAAAACAAAAGCACAAAGTCAAACAAAACCAAATTTTTTCTTTGTGATTCTTAGCGACTTGGTGTCTTCGTGACATAAATTTTTTTTCAACCCTTGGTACCACTTACTTTGTTTTTATCATTTTCTTGGTATCAATAATTTCCCCATCCACAACAATACTATAGCTGTACATTCCATTTGAAATTTTTTCGGCTTTTACGTTTATTTGTCCCTCTCCTTTGTGATTAATATCCACAGTATTAATAATTCGTCCTTTGTTATCCATAAAAATAATTTGGGCGAAATTTACATACTGAGGAATAAAATAGGATATTGTGGTAGTCTCCTTAAATGGGTTGGGGTTGTTTTGGTCGAGGATGACAACATCCATTTTTAATTCAACATCATATTGTGTAATGCTAAGATTAACATCTCCGTTATCATCAAAAGACATTCTTGCCTTTTTCCCGCAGCCCAATCCTTTCGGAAGGTTATCAATGCAGTTTTGAATTTGAGCCAGTTGTTTTTCGTGAAGATCATCTTTTGCAATCAAAGAATCTATTAAGGCTTGTTGGTCTTTCATACCCTGTAAAAGAATTGGGATTAATGCAATATAATTTAAACCTTTTGAAGTCAATTCGGGATGAATAATGGCTCCTGCTGAATCTTTTTGCTCAGGGAAAACCGACTTTTTAATAATATTTGGCAAAATTGACTCCGCTTCCTGGGCAATAAGTCCAAATTGTTTTTCGGCTGATAAGTTCAAATATGAATATTTAATCGTGTCATAATAAAACTGGCGGGGTTTCAATTGTTTTACAATATTAAGAGCATTTGAAATATTCACAATGTTCCTTTTAAAAATGCTATCCGAGTTTTGAGTAATAGAACCCGTTGCGTAAACATTTCCAACAAAGTATCCTGCATAATTGCTTGTTTTGCCCCCAAATGCCTCAGCATAAATTCCATAATTAACGCCCCCTTGTGAAGCACTGGCCCTAATACCATAGTTAGTTTGTTTCCCAACTCCACCCGTTACATTAGCATCAAACCCAAAATTTGTTACACCAGCGGTTGTTCCAGCTATAATTGCTGACATCCCATAATTAAATTTCTTTCCATCGGAAACATTGCAATAAATACCTGTATTATTTGTGGAATTAATTCCTTTTGCTTCCACTTTTATTACTGTATTAGAGGCCACATTGGGAACACTTGCTACACCATAAATTCCAATATTTTGGGAAGTTCCACCTTGGACCGAAGTTGTAATTCCATAATTAACTGTTGAAGGAAAATTGGTATTGAAAACACCACCTGTATTTGAAATATTGTTATTAACCTGAAAGCGACCAGAGGAAGGATTGTTTGTTCCAATTCCTATATTGCCCCCTGCATTAAAAATATTACTACTATTGGTTACCCATTTTGTACCATCCCAATAAGGGGTGTTACCTAATGAATTACCATTTAGTAGTAATCCGGTTGGGCCGGTTGCACCTGTATTTCCATTCGAACCGGCTATTCCGGTAGAACCGGTAGGCCCGGTTACTCCGTTGGTCCCATTACTTCCATTGTTACCTGTGGGTCCTGTTGCACCTGTAATTCCATTTGTTCCATTCGTTCCTGCTGCACCTGTATTACCTGTGGCTCCTGTAGCTCCATTAATACCATTGGTTCCGTTAGTACCATTTGTCCCTGCTAACCCAGTTGGGCCCGTTGCCCCGGTTGCCCCGTTAGCTCCATCGGTCCCATTTGTCCCATTTGTTCCATCAACTCCATTTATCCCTGCTAACCCAGTTGGGCCCGTTTCCCCGGTTGCACCGTTAGCACCATCTGTCCCATTTATACCATCAACTCCATTTATCCCATTTGTCCCATTAGTTCCATTTGTTCCATCAACTCCATTAGTCCCATTTATCCCTGCTAATCCAGTTGGGCCCGTTGCCCCTG